>JASFLL010000303.1:0-3536 GCA_050118115.1 Thioalkalispiraceae bacterium | reverse complement strand
AATGTTCACAGAAACAAATATTGCACTCAATCGCCAATGATCGACATTCATGGATGAGCTCTATATAGGCCTCATGTCAGGTACCAGCATCGATGGAATAGATGCCTGCCTGGTTAACCTGACCGATAATCAATTTAAACTACTTGCCACTGATTACCAGCCTTACCCGAAAACCGTTAAACGTCAGCTTGCTGAAATTATATCGTCCCAACAACTGGCTATGCATAACCTGGCCGTCCTCGATCATGAACTGGCTATCTTAAATGGCGAAGCGGTTAATAGTCTGCTTAAAAGCACAAAGCATAAGGCCAGTGACGTCCTGGCCATTGGTTACCACGGACAAACTGTCTTCCACGAACCAGATGGAAATCACCCCAACTCGATTCAGTTGGGTGACGCCAACGTGCTGGTCGACAGGACGGGCATAACAACCGTTGCTGATTTCAGACGAATGGATATGGCTGCAGGTGGTCAGGGCGCTCCGCTGGCCCCAGCATTCCATGAGTACCTGTTTCGAGATAAAACAGAAGATCGTGCCATATTGAATACCGGCGGAATTGCCAATCTGACTCTTCTGTCTGCTGATCAATCGAAACCGGTCATCGGTTTTGATACGGGGCCGGCAAGTTGCCTGATGGATGAATGGTGCATGCTACATAGAGACCAGCCATACGATAAAAACGGAGACTGGGCAAGGCAGGGTAAGCTGAACACCAGGATTCTCGCTAAATTACTGACTGATCCTTATTTTGCAAAACCCCCACCGAAAAGTACCGGTCGTGAATATTTTCATCTCGACTGGATTAAACAACTTGTTGATATTGATTCAGTGAGTAGTAATGACATGCTAACAACATTGACCTGTCTCACCGCCACCACGATTACTGATGCATTAAAGCAGTATGCGCCTGCAACCCGAAAGGTCTTTGTCTGCGGTGGCGGTGTTCACAACAGTTTTTTACTGGAGCAATTAAAAGAATCACTGGGTGATATTGAACTTGATAGCACAACCCGGCTGGGACTGGACCCTGACTGGGTAGAGGCATGTGCATTTGCATGGCTTGCCAGACAACGATTACTTGATCTGCCAGGTAATCTGCCAAGTGTGACGGGAGCGAATAAAGTTGTAATACTTGGTGCGATTTACAGAAACTAGATAATAATTATCTTATCTGAGTTTATGCACATTGCTGCTTGGATCGGGGTTTTCCACCCAGGTGATCTCTTTGAGTATCGGATCAACCTGCGCTGCAGGTAACGGTCGGCTGATATAATAGCCCTGGATCTGGTCACAATTCAGCTCAGCCAGTTGCTTGGTAACGGTGCCGTTTTCCACACCTTCCGCAATAACATCCAGGCCTAATGTATGTGCCATTTCAATAATCGAATGTACGATCGCTTTATCATCAGAGTCATTGGCCATGTCCATGACAAACGATTTGTCGATCTTCAAAGTGTGCACGGGCAATTTCTTTAACAGGCTAAGCGATGAATAACCCGTACCGAAATCATCAATAGCCAGACTCACGTTTAAACTACCAAGTTTATCCAGAACTTTTACCACATACTCCGGATCACTCATAATTGTACTCTCGGTAATCTCAAATTCGAATGAGCTATTGGGCACGACTGTATCTTTTAGCATTTTCTCAAGCTCAGAAATAAAGTCCGCATCATGCAGGTTATGCATGGAAAGATTTACCGATACGATAATATTAATTCCGGCCTGGTACCACTTTTCATGCTGGGCAATTGCTGATTTGATAACCCAATAGGTCAATGGACGAATCAAACCGGACTGCTCAGCCATCGGGATAAATTCATCCGGTGGAATAAATCCGCGTTCATCATGATTCCAGCGGATTAACGCTTCTGCGCCGATAATCCTTGAGGATTTCAAATCCACCTTGGGCTGGTAATACAATTCCAGACGATTTTCATAGATAGCCTGTCGTAGTTCTCCCATCAGACTCAATCGATCAGGTGTATTGCTGTCTGTGCCGGGATTATAGACGCAGTAACCCAGTTTGCGGTTTTTCGCATTGTACATAGCCACGTCGGCTGACTTCAATATCGTAGAAACCGTCATACCATGCTTCGGGAACGTGGCAATACCAAAGCTTGCTGCAATGGTGAAACCCATTTCGGCAACATAGAAAAACGGCTCAAGTATTTTTTGAATTTTCTTGGTCACCAGTTTGGCACCATTTTCATCCGTCTCAGGCAGTATAATTGCAAACTCATCGCCGCCCAGTCTGCCGATAAAATCGGATGGGCGTAATACATCACGTAAGCGAAGACCGACTTCCACCAGCAGTTGATCGCCACAGTCATGACCCAGGGTGTCATTAATTTCCTTAAAGCGATCCAGATCCATCATGATGACCGTGAAACAGGAGCTTTCACGTTTCGCCTCTGCTAATGTTGTATTTAATTGATCCTGTATTGAAAATCGGTTTGGCAAATTTGTCAGTGAGTCATGCAACGCCAGCTGCTCAAGTTTTTCGTTAACCGCTTCCAGTTCCTGTGTTCGTCGCGCAACCCGCTCTTCAAGGTATTGGTTAAGCTCCTGGACAGTCCGCATCGCTTCATCTTTTTCATCGATAGATGTTTTGAGTTTTGTCATCATCTGATTGAAAGCATGTCCCAGTTGACCCAGTTCATCACCACTTTTAACTTCCACATTTTTATCCAGATGTCCTTCTGAAATCCTCCTGGCTGCCTGCCCCAGCTGGATAATCGGACTCATGGTGTAAATTTTGAATACAATAAATATACCTATACCAAGTACGATGCTAAATATGACCGAAAGAATAATCTGGTTTACCAGCTCTGCCTGTGATGCCTGTTCAATACGACTCTTGTTCACGCCAATCTGGAAATGACCCAGCATATTTTTCTGATAGAATATTGGAAAGTCGCGGTGCAGAATATTTTCATTGCTCTTAATCTTCTGAACAATCTTCTTGACGTCCACGGTTCTTAGATCTATCAACTGTGCCGCTATGTAACTATTTCTTTTTTCAAGGTACGAAGTTAAGGCATCGCCATCCGCAGAAATAATCACAGCATAAACAATGTCCTCACCTTTATTGATTTCTTCCATGTATACATTGAGAGCGTCAAAGTCATAAGATAAAAGTGCTTCAGGGGCAATACTGGTAACAAAGCTGCCCAACATTTCCGTCTGGGTTTCCAGTTTTGAAATAAGTGCAGCTCTTTGAGAGTTATAGTTTATGTAGGCACTAATACCCATCAAGGTGAATACAACAACCACAGTCAACGTGACGAACTTTCCTACCAGGCTGTTTCGCCAGATAAGACTAGCCAGTGAATTATCACCCTTAAATATTTTCATATCGATTAGTATTGTTCACCCAGTACTTCGAAGGTGATCTCCCTGTGCCTGTCATAATCAGGATCTCTGGCCATGACTAAATTGGTCAGACCAGCATGTTCAAGTATGCTTTTCCCTTTGGCTGTTTTGTGCATGTTCGTCAATATAGCCTGTATTTTTGCTTTTAATTTTGCCGGCA
>JASFLL010000302.1:0-3539 GCA_050118115.1 Thioalkalispiraceae bacterium | reverse complement strand
GACATTATTTTCAAGCAGAGAAACCCGATAAGGTGCATAGCCTGAATAAACAATCGGTACATCCGTCGAGGCCAGCGAATTGGTTAATATCTTAACCGAGACCCCACGTTTAGTCAGTTCCTTGATTCTTCGCATCCCCCGCCAGCCAGGAATGAAATAAGGTGATATCAATATCGTTTCGTTTTGTACTGAATCAATATATCCAGTTAACTGAGGTAGTAAGTACCGTGAAGAATCATTGTTATCCGGATCAATTTTATCAGGTGGATCATAAAAGACCTTTGCCCGGTTCCAGTAAAGGTGGTACTTATTGTTAGCCAGTTTCCGGATAAAATCAGATTTTTTTACTGCCTGCACATAGGGTGTTTTATATGCAGAAACAAAAAACTTCTCCAGTTCAATTCTCAGTGATTTTGGCGTTTCCTGATTCTGGTTTTCGGCCAGCTTGTTGATTGGATACGCATATCTATGATTCCAGTATTTATCGAACTGTACAGAAACATCATCGACAACATCACCAACCGCCATAACATCAAAATCATAAAAATCCACTAAAGGGCTGGCTTCGAAGTACTCATCTCCGATGTTTCGGCCACCGACGATCGTAAACTGATTATCAATGGTAAATGATTTATTATGCATGCGCCTGTTGACCCGGAAAAAATCGGTAATAATATCGAAGAACCTGGTAGCGCGGTTCGGAAAAGGATTAAACACCCTGACCTCTATATTCCTGTGATGATTTAGCGCCAGTAATAATTCATCCTTTTCCGCCGTATTGATATCGTCCAGGAGTATGCGTACACGGACACCACGATCTGCTACTTTTAACAGGGCATAGGCAAGCAACTTGCCGGTTGTATCGTTATGCCAGATATAATATTGCAGATCGATACTGCGTTCAGCATTCTTGATTAAGATATATCGTGCTGTAAATGCATCAATGCCATTAGCCAGTGGCAGGATTCCCGAGGCCTGGCCTCTGTTCTTTTTTAACGATGTTGCCAGCACGCCAAGCCGGCTTTGTTGAGTATCCCGTATAGTATACGATGCGGGTTTATCAATATTACTGGGTAAAGTGGTACATCCTGTCAGAAAGAATAAACAAGATAATATATATAACAGGACAAACTTCGATATCGTCATATTAAATATATTATAGCATCAGGATTAGTGGCGCGTCTCCGAAGGGGAGTTAGCGATTGATTCTGTGAACAGGCCCCCAACATCCACGCTGTCGAATTCATATTTCTGATTACAGAATTCACAGGCGACACTAACCTGGCCCTGCTCTTCGATAATCGAATTCAACTCTTCAATTCCAATTGTTTGTAGCATATTGGCAACCCGCTCGCGTGAACATGAACACCGGAAACAAACGGGCAGTGGCTCAAAGATTCTGACTGATTCTTCATGATAGAGGCGATGCAATAGATTCAGCTCTTCCACTTCCAGTAACTCTTCTCTGGTCACGGTGTCAGACAGTTTGATAATCCGATTCCAGGCATCAGGATCTTCACCCTCTGCCATTTCCATTTTGATATCTTTCGGTAGTTTTTGCAGTAACAGGCCCGACGCACGTTGTTCATTAGCAGCCAGCCACAGGTGTGTATCCAGTTGTTCAGACTGTTGCAGGTAATTCATCAGGGCATCCGATAGAGTACTGCCCTTTAATTCTACAATACTCTGGTAACGTTCCTGATCATCTGCAGGCTCAAGCGTGATGGTTAGCCGGCCATCTCCTGCCAGGCTCGTGAGATCACCTTCTTCAGGTAACTCCTGCCAATGGGCCAACCCACGTAGTTCGTGCGCATTACTGCATTCAACTACCATCAGGGTAACCGGACCATTTCCCTGCAGTTGTATGACCAGACGTCCATTGAGTTTGAGTGTCGCGGAAAGTAATACCGCTGCCGCCATCATCTCACCTAACATGTTACGAACTAACGGCGGGTAATCATGTTTTGCGAGGATTGCCTGCCAGGTCGCATCGAGATGGACGACTTCGCCCCGAATCGGGGTCTTTTCAAACATAAAACGCTGTAATGTATCGTTGTCAGCCATGGTGGTAAGTGAATGTCGTAAACGGCTGAAACAGCCGCTTACTTCAACTTTTCCTGGAGAATTTTATTTACCTGGGCGGGATCCGCCTTGCCTTTTGAAGCCTTCATCACCTGACCCACGAAAAAGCCCAATACTTTACCTTTACCGGCTTTAAACTGTTCGACCTGCTCAGGATTATTGGCAATGACTTCATCAATGATCTTTTCCACTTCACCGGCATCTGCGGGTTTGAGTCCGCGTTTCTCAATGATGCTGTCGGCATCGCCTTCACCATTCCACATCCCATCAAATACATCTTTGGCCATCTTGGAGGTAATCGCGTTTTCAGCCAGGCGCTTAATCATGCCAGCCAGCATTGCAGCACTAACCGGTGATTCTGTAATCGACTTGTCTTCTTTATTCAAACGTCCGGACAAATCACCGATGACCCAGTTAGCTGCCAGTTTGGGCTGACCGGATATTTCAGCAGCTTGCTCAAAGTAATCAGCCAGATCTTTATCTGAAGTTAATATCGCGGCATCGTAGTTGCTGAGCCCCATGTCTTTTTCAAAGCGGGCCTGTTTGACCGCCGGTAACTCAGGCAATTGGGCCTTGACGGTATTGATATCGTCCTCGGTCACTTCGACCGGTAACAAATCCGGGTCCGGGAAATAGCGATAATCCATTGCTTCTTCCTTGGAGCGCATGGAGCGGGTTTCATCCTTGTCTGCATCATAAAGGCGGGTTTCCTGCACGACTTCCCCGCCGCCTTCGATCACATCAATCTGCCGCTCCACTTCGAAATTGATCGCCTTTTCCACGAACTTAAATGAATTAATATTTTTCAATTCGGTACGGGTACCAAATTCGGGATCGCCTTTAATGCGTACCGAAACATTGGCATCACAACGGAAAGAACCTTCCTGCATATTGCCATCACTGATACCAAGATAACGCACCAGCGAATGGATCTTTTTCATATAGGCCACCGCCTCTTTGGCTGAGCGCATGTCGGGTTCTGAAACTATCTCTAACAGTGGTGTACCGGCACGATTCAGATCAATTCCGGTCATGCCATGAAAATCTTCATGCAGCGATTTACCTGCATCTTCTTCCAGGTGTGCGCGGGTAATACCGACAGTCTTGGTTGCGCCATCTTCCAGTTCAATGTCGATGGAACCTTTACCGACGATGGGAATTTCATACTGGCTGATTTGATAACCCTTGGGTAAATCCGGGTAGAAATAATTTTTCCGTGCAAAGATCGAGCGACGTGAGACTTCCGCACCAATCGCCAGACCAAACTTGATGGCCATGATCACGGCTTCCTTGTTTAACACCGGCAGGACACCCGGCAATCCCAGGTCAACCGCACAGGCCTGGGTATTGGGTACCGCACCGTACGCGGTTGAAGCCCCGGAGAAAATTTTACTTTTTGTGGCCAGCTGGGTATGAATTTCCAGGCCGATAACTGTTTCCCATTCCATATTTAATCT
>JASFLL010000301.1:0-3544 GCA_050118115.1 Thioalkalispiraceae bacterium | reverse complement strand
CCGGCAAGAAACCCGGTAAGGGTTGCAATTTTTGTTTCAGCCTGTCGGGAACCACTTTGCGCTACCGTAGCACCAAGCAGACCCTGGGTTAATACATCCACTGATTAAATATCCCGTTTACTGGCACAATTTATACATAAGGGTGTAGCAGGATCAATGTCCAGCCGGGCTGGTGCAATCTCTTCACCACATTCCATGCAATAACCGTAATCACCACTTTCAATGTGTTTTAATGCTACGGCGATACCCTGTAACTCTAATTCCCTGCGTTGCCGGGTCGCCTTGCTCATCGCCTGGCCTTGTAGCGCATCTATTCTGGATAAGCGACCTACCCGTGTTTGATCCAGTGCAACGGTTGAAGCCGCTTCCTTGCTGGACTCATCAGCCAGCTGTAACTCGGCCTGCAGGTTAAGCAGTTTCTGCTTGTAATATGCCATGTCCATGTTTTATTTTGCCGCGCGCTTTTTCAACAACTTATGAATAGCACGTGACACCGCCACGAAACCAAATGTAGCGGTAACAAAGGTAATCGCTCCATACCCAAAACGACAATCCAGTGATACACCATGAATACCGGGTTTTTCATGGCTCACGGTACCATCTTCTTTCGGGTAAACCGGTTGCTGGCTGGAAAACACGCATTCGATGCCAAAATTCTTTTTGGTGTTACGCGAGTAGTTATATTCTTCGCGCAACTTGGCACGCACCTTGGCCGCTAACGGATCATTGTAGGTCTTGGCCAGGTCAGCCACTTTAATCATGGTCGGTTCACTTAAACCACCGGCACCCCCGGTCGTAACCACCGGGATTTTATTCCGCTTGCAGTAATAAATTATTGCTGCTTTGAATTTAATGCTGTCTATAGCATCGATAACGTAGTCATAACCACGGTCAAGATAATCGGCCAGGTTATCCATGTTAATAAAGTCATCAATGATATTGACCTTACAGCCCGGGTTTATTTCTTCAATTCGCTGCGCCATTACTGTCGCTTTCTTTTCATTGACGCTACTGGTTAAGGTATGCAGTTGACGGTTGGTATTGGATATTGCCACTTCATCATAATCAATCATGGTGATCTGGCCGATACCAGAACGTGCCAGCGCTTCTACTGCCCATGAACCGACACCACCTATGCCAATAACACAAATATGCAAATGTCCCAGTAACTGGTAAGCATGATCGCCGTATAAACGTTGAATACCGGCAAAACGGGTATCGTAATCTTTTGTATTCATCTTAAGAATCCAAACCAAATACTTCACGGGCATTTGCCGTGGTTTGTGCCGCAACCGTATTAATATCTTCATCACGCAATTGTGCCAGTGCCTTTAGTGATTCAACTAAATATTCAGGGCTGTTACGTTCACCACGGTGACTGGCCACCACCATGTCCGGGGCATCAGTCTCCAGCACAATGGCTTCCAGTGGTAGTTGTCTGGCCAGTTGATGAATTTTATGTGAGCCTTTATAAGTCATTGTGCCACCAAAACCCAGTTTAAAACCCATGTCCAGGTATTGTTGTGCCTGTTGCAGGCTACCGTTAAACGCGTGGGACACGCCACCTTTTACTTTATATTTTTTTAAACTTGCCAGCACATCTTCGTGCGCTTTTCGCACGTGCAAAATAACAGGCAAGTCCAGGTTCGCAGCAATAGCCAGTTGCGCTTCGAAAAATTGCATCTGTTCATCCCTGTCCAGTTCCTTTATATAAAAGTCCAGGCCGATTTCACCCACGGCTACCACTTCGGTGGTCGCAAGTTTTGCTTCCAGTTTCTCCACGTCGCCTTGCTGGTGCTGATCAAGAAACACCGGGTGCAGACCAAGGGCGGGATAAAGTCCCTGTTCTTTATCACACAATGACAATAGTTTGTCCCAACCAGCAACATCAATGGCCGGTACAATCAAGCTATGAATACCCTGCTGGCGACAACGCGACAATACTTCATCGCGATCGGCATCAAAATCGGCAACATCAATATGACAGTGGCTATCAATCAAATCCATAAATGGATTATAAACAAATTACGCTGCTTCGCTGTAACCATTTGGCAGTGGTATACTTTATATATTATTTATTTCAACAGAGTCCCATGGGCAGATACCGCGCACCACAACCACCCAAAACACCTTATATTACAAAACAAGGTTACGAGGCGTTACAGGCTGAACTTAAACAGCTATGGGTACGTCGTGCTGATGTCACCATGCATTTAAAGGCTGCCGCGGCAGAGGGTGATCGCTCGGAAAACGCCGAGTACATTTACCGCAAGAAAGAACTGCGCGAAATCGACAGCCGTATTCGCTACCTGCAAAAACGTCTGCCAGATCTAAAAGCGGTAGATACGGTACCCGATAATCCCGAGCAGGTGTTTTTTGGTGCATGGGTGGAACTGGAAAACGAGGATGGTGAAACTTTTCGCTATCGAATTGTCGGGCCTGATGAAATTGACAGCAGTAAAGGATATATTAGTATTGATTCCCCCATGGCCAAAGCCCTGTTGAAAAAACACCTTGATGATGAAGTTATGGTCGAAACGCCTAACGGCCCGGTGCATTACGATATTATTCATGTGAAATATGACCAGTAAGCAACTAACCCGGTACACCACGCCAGATCAATATGAATGGCCTTATATCCTTAGTATTGTTCTGGAGCACAAGCGTGAACTGGTATTTGCCAACGTCATCGCCATACTGGCGGCCCTTGCGATGGTGCCGATTCCTTTGCTAATGCCCTTGCTGGTCGATGAAGTTCTGTTACATCAACCTGGTAACCTGGTAAGTATTAGCCAGACCCTGTTCCCGCAAAGCTGGCATGGGCCGGTGCTATATATACTATTTATATTGGTGTGTACCATCAGCCTGCGCATCACCTCCTTGTTGTTATCCGTACTGCAAACCCGCCAGTTCACTATTGTTGCCAAGGACGTAGTGTACCGCATTCGCCGCAACCTGCTAACACGCCTGCAACTCATCTCCATGGCGGAATACGAGACCCTCGGTAGTGGTGCGGTATCATCACGGTTTGTCACGGATCTCAATGCCATTGATGATTTTATCGGCCAGTCCATCAGCAAAACACTGGTCGCGGCACTCAGCCTGGTCGGCATCACAGTTATTCTATTAATAATACACTGGCAACTGGCCCTGTTTATCCTGTTCATCAACCCGCTGGTCATTTATTTCACTGTTGTGCTGGGTAAAAAGGTCAAGGTTTTAAAGAAAAGAGAAAACAGTGCCTTTGAACTGTTCCAGCAGGCACTGGTTGAGACCCTGGATGGCATTCAGCAAATTCGTGCCGCCAACCGTGAACAACATTACCTGTCACGTGTCATCGAAAAAGCCCGTGGCATCAAGAAGCATTCTGCCAGTTACGCGTGGAAATCTGATGCGGCAAACCGTTTTTCCATGGGTATCTTCCTCGTTGGTTTTGAATGCTTTCGTGCTACCAGCATGTTTATGGTGCTGTTTTCTGACCTGACTATCGGTCAAATGATGGCCGTATTCGGCTACCTGTGGTTCATGATGGGGCCAGTGCAGG
>JASFLL010000300.1:0-3545 GCA_050118115.1 Thioalkalispiraceae bacterium | reverse complement strand
CACGGATACCTGTTCTGACAATTAATCGAGTGCAGGCCGACTGCCGTATTGTGTACTGAGGCACTAAATCCTGCGGGCGAGACAATATCACCCTGTACAATGCTTTCCAGCAAGCCCTGGGTCGTTACCAGTTCACCATGCTGTGAACCGAATACACAATAGCCCTGATAATCTGGTGCCACCATATGCGCAAGGCGCAGGGACATACGGCTGAGGTTACTCAGTCTGCGTCTTTTTAGAGGGGGTAGAAAAGAAACATCGAGTACACCCTGTGTACTTAACAAATGATAATCGTCCCCCTCTGCCCGATCTGCGAGATAGGCGGACCAAGTATCGAGCCTGAAGCAGATTCCCACGTTAACCCCAATTAATACCATATAATAATAATGGATATCGTCTCAAATTCATATCAACGACACTATACATCAGGGCCGAAATTCTAGAGAGGGATGACACAAATGGCAATAACAGAATGCCCTTGAATCCAAATCTTTAAAAGTTAAGTTCCTGATTATTTTAGTAATTATTTAACGCAGGATGACCATGCACAATAACCAGTTACACCATTATTCCTTTATCATTATCTTTTGGATCGAGTGAATATTTCGCACCCAGGGTGACCATTTTCTAAGATCCTGTGGCAGGTCTGAGATAGCCTCCTTGGCTTCATTCACAGAGGGGTAGGAACCGTAGACTAGCGCATACCAGCGTTCACCCTGCCGCATGGAGCTGTAATAGCCCGCCTTACCCCGCAGTTGGTTCTGTTCAAAATATTTTTGAATTAAATCGCGGTTGGTACTGCTGGCCAGTTGTAATGTGTAGTGGCCGGGGTCCTGTGCAACCACCCACGCCTGAGGGCTGGTGATTAGCTGTTGTACAGCAATCCGGTCTTCAGAGGGTTGTACGCTTCTGGCATTGAGTCGATGGTAGGCCATCGCAAGCCCCTGTCGGGCAGCCATGGTCATCCAGTAGCGGGCCAGGTTCTGATCCTGGTTTACCCCGGTTCCTGATTGATAAAGCAACGCAAGATTATATTGTGCAGCAACATCACCATCATTCGCCATTTCCTGCCACATCCGGGCAGCGGCCTGGTAATCACCATTTTGCTGGGCAGTAAGTGCAGCCAGATTATCCGCAAAAGCAGGTACGGTAACTAGTAAATTAGAACTTATCAGGAAAAGGCAGGAAACTAAATAAAGAGAGAGTTTAGTCATGTAGTTTATTCTAGAATTGCTTCTCCAGGGGTTCCAGATCGTTTCCTCTGGCTGATACTACTCATACCCTTTCTATCAGAGTATCCTTGTAGTTTAGACGAGCACAGGTTGAAAGCCAGTCATGCAGTAGCAGATTCCCCTGACTTTTTTCGTCAGGCATATACATATTGTTGTTTGGATAGTCATATTTAAACTTAATCCGACTTTGCCCCTGATAACTGATCACTTCTGCCAGTTGCGCATCCTCATAGACCCGTATATCAAAAATAACATCAGATAGAAAACTTCCCTTTCCTTTCAATTCATGATGGATTCTAATCAGAGAGGTATAACGAGTATTTTCAATCGTACTGATCTCAACAGGACAGCCTGCCAGCTCAAAATTAACCGTCCCGCGGCGCTCAAGCTGAATCTCATCCAGCAATGCCGTGAGAACAGCATAGTTTCTCTCAAAAAACCACATTGGGTTTTTATGTCTGGATTCTTTTATTGAATGCGTCATGTTTCTGTAGTATCTCTGAGTCTGCAATTTATGTCGGCAGCGGTTATATCAACTTGAACATAAATCTCATTTTTTCATGCCTGTTTAAAAATTTCCAGCCTTGACATTTCAATATTATCTGAACAAAAAAAAGCCACAATACCGGAGTATTGTGGCTTTTTTTTCAACTTAACTATTGTGGTTGTTTACTGAAAGATAGGATCCAGCCGTTTTAGATCGTTAATTACAATCCACTCTCCACCTCCTGCCTCAACCTTCTTTTTCCATTCCTTCAAACGTGCAAAGTATTCATCCGGATTAAAATTATCTGACTTCAGTTTTGTTACGTTTAAGGCGATCACCCTGAATCCGTTCAGCTGTAGAGGAGTATTGCGTTTGTAGCCCTTTGGCAACTCTTCTTTCATATCTGAGAAAATCAGGATGGTTTTTCGACCCGCCCCGGTTTCATTTAGAAACTGAATACCCTGTAAAAGACCACCCGAAATATCCGTATAGGCACTGGGTTTTACATTGTTGACAAACTCATCGATCTTTTTTCTAAAATCGCTACGTTGTTGCCCTGCCTGAATAGGACGCGTATCAAACGTTTGTGAATAGACAATATCTTTCTCACTAAAGCTACCACTGTCAATTCGCTGTACTGCAAAGCTATCACCCGGCTCGACTTTCTTGATCACAAACTCGATGATTTTCTGTGCTTCCTTTAATTCCTTGGAATAGGTCCCGGATGTATCTATTAACATGTACAATCCATGATCCCTCTGCGGGTTATGCTTTGAACAACTGAAAAACATGGTCATTAATAGCACCATGCCAATAGTTTTAATGATTTGAGTCATTTAACCTTCCTTCAAAATGTTGATGAGGCGCTATCCAGCGCTTCGGCACCACTAGCTTCTTTATTTTTTAATTTTCTTTCCACCCAGAGCGGTGCGAATATCACAAAGTCATAGGCATTGACCAGCATCTTGCCCAGAAAACGCATAATATTACCGATGAAACGTAATAACCATGCCAGACCTCTTAATATACCAATCCCTATTATCCCTAATACGGTTCTTAATGAATGCACAAAGGTTTCAAGAGGAATCGCCACAAACATCAGGGCAAAAGGCAGGATAAAGCCAAGTCCCATTTGCGCTGCGGTCAGGATCCAGGTTGGCGCATCAAATGATTCACCCGTTTTTGATGCAGACACGAGTTCAATCATGATCTCACGCATAAAGGCCAGACCCGCTTCAACACATGCCAGTCCGAACAGGAAACCAAATGCGGTCCATGCCATCTTGACCCTTAGTTTGTCATTAAGCGAACCGATAACCGGGAACAACTTGGTGACCCGTAATAACTCCATCAGGAATATTCCCATCGAAATTTCCACCAGGATGATCACCAGTGCCGCAACGCTCGCGGTTTCAAATCCACCAATTTCACGTTTAACAGCCACCATTTGAGCCATAGGGTAAGCGATCAATTCAAAGTTGATAATACCGCCACCAACGGCAATCGCTAGTA
This sequence comes from Thioalkalispiraceae bacterium, assembly GCA_050118115.1. Classification (GTDB taxonomy): domain Bacteria; phylum Pseudomonadota; class Gammaproteobacteria; order UBA6429; family Thiohalophilaceae; genus SZUA-24. Next base: position 314 of record JASFLL010000300.1, on the reverse strand, counting down.
CAAAGGCTGAGATGAAAAAATGCGTCAGAGACGATGATGACAGCATCCGAACCGAACGATCGGATTGCTTCACAATCTGTTCATATTCATCCATATGCCGGTCGATAGTTTGTGAGCGAGTTAACAGGCTGGTTACACTCTTATCGACCTGCCCCAGTATGCTTCTTACTTTCCGCCAGTGTGGCATCATGTTTTTTAAGTGTTCATGACGCTTATGACTGGATTTACGATATTCCTCAATCGCCTGGGTGTTGGCTTTGACCATCGAACTATGTATATCCTCAAGGATACTGGCTACCATCGGATCCTTACCT
>JASFLL010000299.1:0-3545 GCA_050118115.1 Thioalkalispiraceae bacterium | reverse complement strand
CCTGCGGTTATCACGGACATCCCAATGGGATGTGTCAATGTACTGCAGAACAGGTACAACGCTATAAAACCAGGATTTCAGGCCCACTGCTGGATCGGATTGATATGCATGTTGTTGTACCCAGCATTAATTTCACCCATTTACGTAATAATCATCACAGAGAAGAAAGTAGCGCTGATGTTGCCAGGCGTGTTTGTAAAGCCAGAAACCTGCAACTACAACGAAACAATAAAGCCAATGCGCAATTGACCAACCAGGAATTACATGAAACCTGCCCACTGGATAAATCATGTCAGGACCTGCTGGAACAGGCCAGTCAGCGCCTGGGTCTATCCGCACGGGCCTATCATCGTATTTTACGCCTGGCGCGGACCATCGCAGATATAGAGGGAACAGAAAAAATAACATCAAGAGTACTATCAGAGGCCATTAGTTACCGGCAACTTGATCGACAGGTGACTGATTTATCCAGACAAGCTGTCACCTCATTTAACAAAACTGTCACAACGCTTTAACCATATTGTCATTGCCTATCTCTAAATTCCGATCAAGACAAATTTGGAGAGAAGAACATGGCGATGCCAATTACTGCGATTGCGCAGTTACCAGAGAAAAAGTATTACCAGAAGTTCAGTGTTATTTTGGTTGATGATGTAAAAACTCGCAACCGCTGCTTAAAGCTGCGCTATGATGTATTTGCTAACGAACTTGGTGCCAGTCTCTGCAATAGTAATAATGAACTGGATATTGACGTATTTGATCCACATTGCGATCACCTTGCTGTATTTGATAATCAAACCAATGAAATCGTTGCAACAACCCGTTTACTGGATCATAGAGCAAGCCAGCATACTGACGGCTTTTATTCAGAATCTGAGTTCAACCTGAGTAGAATTCTTGATGATAACCTCAATTACCTGGAGGTGGGTCGAACCTGTGTACATCCCGAATATCGACGTGGCTCCGCATTGCCCATGTTATGGCAGGGTATCGCCCGGTTCGTTGTGGAAAACAGGACTGATTATCTGTTCGGTTGCTGCAGCATCCCATTATCAGGTGGTGATAAGTATATAACCAATGTCATGCGGTATTTACGTGATTCTCACTTTTCACCAGCCGAGCTACGCGTCCAGCCGCGCGTTCCATTACGGTTAGATAAAGAAAATCAGGGCAAAGCTGATGATGTTGTTCTACCTACCCTCCTGAAAGCCTATCTGCGCCAGGGTGCTTATATCTGTGGTGAACCCCACTGGGATGCCGCATTTGGTGTTGCGGATGTGTTTGTTTTGCTAGAATGTAGCAAAATAACACAACGATATACCAAACACTTTATTGACCGTATTTAGCCAAGACTCACGATTAATCAATCCATTACGCGTCGCCAAGCGGAGCGTGTTCGTATTTGGACACGTTATTCTTTGCTTGATGATGATCAGCGTACTAAGAATCCGCTACGGTCGCGAATGGTATATTACCCCACCCGGCCGGAGCATGGCGCACTGGTGGATGCGCCACCTCACACGCATGTTAGGAATTCGCATATACCAGCACGGATCACCACCTGCCCGACATGCCTTATATGTAGGTAATCATGTCTCATTTCTGGACATTCTAGTGGTGTTATCCGTAACCCAGCTAAACTTCCTGTCAAAAAACAGTGTGCGTTACTGGCCAATAATTGGCTATATAACCTCTACTGCCGGAACGATTTTCATCAAACGCAATAAGCGGCGGCGGCTGGCAAGTGTGATTGAGCTTATCTCCCAGGCGCTCAGTGAAGGACGTTCGGTCATGGTCTTTCCAGAGGGCACAACAACACTGGGGAAAGAACCTGCAAAATTTCACTCAGGTCTTTTCCAGTCTGCCATCGACAGCCAGACAGCCGTGCAGGCCGTTGCTATTCGCTATTTAAAAGATGGCAGACTCGATCGAGATGCCGCCTACATTGAGAATGATAATTTACTCGTTACTTTATATCGAATTATGAAACGTCCCTGCTCCGAAGTTCATCTTACATTCTGTCAACCTTTTTTCCCAGACAATCTGGATCGTGCAGAGATGGCGGCAAAGGCTCGCCAGCAGATTATTCACGCCTTTGCCCAGCAACTGGTTGCAAGCTGATGAACTGTGTACGATTCCATTTACAAATCGCAGCCGACGACTATTTAAAATATTATTCTGGCCAGGCAAGGTCGGTATCGGTGATATGTGATGATGGGCAGCGTATTGAATTTCCTGCCCACCACTTACGTGAATTCGTCACCAGCAATGGTATCAGCGGTTACTTTGAACTGAGTTTTGACGAGAATCACCGTTTCAAGCAGCTAATTCTTATATGCTAGCTAATAAACATTAGCCCATTCAGAACTGGCTACCAATACGAAGGTAAACTTTGTTTTCACCAATCGTATCATCGAGACCACTGACAAAACCTAATACAATATTCAACCTGAAGTCATAAAGTAAATCGGTCTCGGTGTTTAACTCAAAGCCTACACTATCATAGTACCTGGCGGGTTTTGACTCGGCATCACCCCAGACACCACCGGTATCATAAAATAAGGTGCCATGTAATTGATTCAAGCCAACAGGCGGTGTCATCCAGCCATGTTCAATGCGCCAAATCGGGAACCGGTATTCTGCAGAAAACAGGCGCATATTCTTACCAATGAGTTCGGCATGACCTTCATCATAGCCACGCAGTGGGTAATCACGCTCATCAAATAATGGCGCTATGTTGCCCGCACCAAAGACAAACGGATTATCGGACTGGATACCACCCAGGCGAAAAGCAGATGAATTATTTTCACCTCGCCCCTCAACCAGGCGCAAAGCCAGTACATGTTCACCACCAATATGTAAAAACTCTCGCCAGTCGCCGACTAATACCTGCCCCTTAAGATCGCTGTCACCAATCAAATCCGTATCCTCATAAATCAGTCGTACATCACGCCCTTCACTGCGACTTACCGATAACGGATAACGGGATGCAGAAACATAACGTATTGCCAAACCAGCAAAATCTTCGCGAGTGTCTGGAAGTGCGGGCACTGCCGGTGCCGTCCAGACACTCTGATCTCGTTTAGTGATAACGGCGGCATGGGCAAACCAGGAGCTATCCTGTGATGTAAAAGGAAAAATGGTTTCAAATAACGCCCGCTTGTCGGCACGTATCCGCTGAGGGTCGTCATTGCTGTCTACAAAAAGGTCCGTCTCCCTGGAGACACCAAAGTGCAGGACCGGCCAAAAGCCATCATAGAAATAATCAAACCTGCCTGTAAACCAGGAGTTTTCTGCGTCATAAGCCAGAAATAGTGAATACGCGTGACGCGAAAGGGCATCGTTGCCGAATGTCTGTATGCCAAGTTCCTTACGCTGATCATCTATCAGAAAATAGGGTAACCACCACGATGGCGTCACACTTGACCAGGGAGAATAATCTTCCACCGGAAGTTCTGATTCCGAACTGTCAAGTTTCATATTTTCACTTACTCTTATAATGTCACCCTTAGCAAGCTGGACAGGGACGCTACTGACCGGACTAG
>JASFLL010000298.1:0-3547 GCA_050118115.1 Thioalkalispiraceae bacterium | reverse complement strand
CTCTACGACGAGATGCAATTCTAATAATCAACAATGATCCAGAACCGGATATATGTGTGCTCAAGGAAGGTTATTCCCCGGAGTTTAGCCCTTACACAAGCATGGCAACACGCTTTGGTTGTCCTGCCAATTTTGCTAAAGTCGCAAATGATTATACGTATCGGTTAGCCCGCGCTCCATTCATCGTAAGTTTAAAGCTCACCCTGACTGAGAAATTTCGCAAAGCCAAAAATAAGCTAAATTATGCCCAGTATGAATTCAGGAAGGAGGCAAACAAGTTCCGTAATCCAGTCTGGGTTGCAGAGGAAGCACGTCACATGTTCAGCTTTGTACCGCATAGCACTGGTCTGGTTCAATCAGACTGTAAATTTATGGATGCCAATTGTGGCATTGCCAATCTGGTCAAGCGTATCCTGAATGGTGCCTATGCGGATATTCGCAGCCGGGCGGAACGACGTTTCGTTGCCAATGCAGTTGCCCGGGCGGAAGCCGGTAATCTCAAAGCTAATGAGGCAGTAAATAAAGCCAAACAGGAAGCCGATGCTGCGCTGGATCATTTGCAGGTGCAGACACTCAATACGGTGAATCGTGTCTATCAGATCAGCAAAGTCATTCAGATCCTGCTCACCGCCTGGTTGATCATTATCGCTATCAAGAGTTTTCTGTATGTATTTTCGCGCGTGATCTTCGACAAGAGTACGGATATCCATGTCGACCTGCTGGAAGAGGAATCGGCTGCCAGGCAAGGTTCCATCAAACATCTGCAGGAAGTCAACATAGCCAGTGATTATCCCTATAATATTTTTTACAAGGCCAATTTTCAGCCACTGGGACCCGCACCACGCTTCAGTATTCCACAATGGCGTGCGTCGCTGTTATCACGCCTGCGCTATGGGGCCTGGAACATGAATCGGGTTGACATGCCACTGGATGATCACCATGGTATTACCTTTAATGCGATTGAAGCCGAATATCTGGTCGACTGGCAAATGGAAGAGGATGAAGAAGTTGTTTTCAATTATGGCAACTTTGTGGCGATGAATGAAAATATCGAATTACGTACCGTCATCAGTTTACGGGTTGCGACCATGCTGATGGGGCGATTTATCTTCCACACCGCGCGTTGCAAGGGTGGACCGGGACGTTTGATCCTGCGCACACGTGGTAAACCGGCAACGGCTGAGCAGGTGCGGCAGAGTATTCCATCATCACGTCTGATTGCCTGGAACCGTTATGCCCGTTTCTCGGTTGACAGTCATCTTACCCGAAAGGATATTTTCTTAAACGGCTTTAACCTACGCCGCAGTGAGACTGACGATAAGGGCAAACCACAGGGCATCATCGTGGTAGAGGCTGATGCGCGTAGTGGCAGTATCATGATTGGCACATTACGTTTCGCGAAGAATTTCTTATTACCTGTGTAGGTAGCTTATGCTTTGTTAAAAAAGACGGCAAATTTTACATACTTATTTATCGTTTTAGATGTAAAATGAAAAAAGAATCAAAACAAACGTACTTAAACCGTCTCGTTCATATATTGTTAAATAACATCTATATTAGAAGGCAATGAAATTCAGATATATTCAAGTAGCTCTCGTATTGATCATTCCCTACGTTTTTATACCCAGCTCATATGCTGAAGCACTTCTCGAATTAGGCATACATTCTGGTGGGGATGAGATTACTCTGGTTGATGGTTCCAACACTGTCATCGAATCAACAAAGGCAGGAAGCCTGTATTCATTCTCGCTCGGCGGCACGCTTGATTATACGGATACGATCGCAGCACAGCTATCTTTTGGTATCAAATCAGATTCCAATTTCACAAAAGATAACGAAGCCAGTTGGGTGCGCTATCCATTCAACGCCATGCTTTTTTATCATAGAGATAACTTCCGCCTTGGGTTAGGAGCAACCGTACACTTCTCTCCGAAATATAAAGTCTCTGGTGAGACGAAAAATGCATCAAGCTCATATAAAGATGCGCTTGGCGCCTTATTTGAAATTGATTACCGACTAAACCAGCAGTTCCATCTGGGACTTCGCTATACCGACATCAAATATGTTCGCGAAACTGACAGTGCCAGTTTTGATGGAAGCAGTGTTGGTCTATTACTTATTGTGCTGATTTAATTTCGCAGATCAAATGCTATCGGCACGGCCAGTGCCCAGCTCGTCATACCCAATGCGTCCGGGAGTGGTTGAGCGGGACTAACCCGTTCTAGCGTTCTGATAGCTGCCTTATCGAGGTTCGCGTAACCGGATGAGCGAATTAGCTTGAGACCGGAGATCTCACCTGATTTCTCAATAATAAACGAGATCAAGACCCTGCCTTCTTCGCGGTTCAGGCGAGCATTACGCGGATACGACTTGTTGCGATGAATGCGTTTTAATAGTTTCTTGATATATTGTTGTTTCAAGCGTTGATATTCTGAACCCGCAAGAACAGGTTGCCTTAATACAGTTTCGGACTGGGCAGATGCTGACGGCGCTGACTGGGACTCGGTGTTATCACTATGAGTAACATCCGGCTCGACATTTACAGATTGCTCGACAGGCAGCTCCAACGGGGCAAACTGTTTATATTCGGGGACCCTGGCCGTTGGATGGGTCTGTTTCGTTTCCGTTGCTTGCGTGTTTTCTGGTTTGCTTTCTAGCTGCGTTTCCGGTGGAGTCTCGGGTACCGGTTGTGGCATTTCTTCTACAGCCAGCGCTTCTTTGAACATGGAAAGCGAAAGCGTCAGGCTGGTATCAACGTCTCCCTCGTCACTTACGGGATCCAGGTGGGCCACGATCACAGTAACCGCCAGCAAGTGTAACAGGCCGGAAACCAGATAACCCGTACTATGGAAGGAAAGTTTCAACCCCCTGCCTTTTTGGTGATAATCGAGATATTTGTCAGGTTGTGTGCTTTAAGCAGATCGATAACGGCAACGAAGTATTGAAAATCTGCCTCTTTGTCCACGCGTAGCACGACCGCTGTTTCTGCTGACAAGCCAGTGAACTGACTGGCCAGGCTGTCGAGCTGAACAGCTTGTTGGTCGAGATAGATCTTTCCGCGTGCATCAATATTAATCTCAACGCTTTTGATCGTTGAGAGTGTCTCGGCACTACCTGCCTCGGGAAGGCGCAGGGGGATCTTGCCCTGTGCCAGGAAAGTAGAAGTCGTCAGCACAATCGCAAGCAATACCAGCATGATGTCTATAAATGGAATCACATTCATCACGGCAATTGGTTTCATCCAGCCTCCCGCATACTTTGCCAGCGTGCTTTGAGTACCTCAGTGCGTCTGAGCAAGGCGTTGTAAAGCAGAGTTGCCGGGATGGCAACGGCCAGACCCGCCGCTGTCGCCTTGAGAGCCAACGCCAGGCCAAGCATAACAGTGGCAGCAGATAGCTCGACTGCCTGAGACAGATCATAAAAGGCCACCAGGATACCAAGTACCGTACCCAGCAAACCAATATACGGTGCATTCGATGCAATTGAAGCAATGATCGTAAGATGCCGGGTCAGAGCCACCTCAAGCACATATTGATCAGCAAACTTC
>JASFLL010000297.1:0-3554 GCA_050118115.1 Thioalkalispiraceae bacterium | reverse complement strand
ATCATTTTTTTTAAAAATGGTCAGGAAGTTGATCGATTCAGCGGGGCCAAATCACAGAGCGAAATAATAGCGTTTATAGATAAGAACCTTTGAGACATAGAAATTTCTATATAGCTTCCTGGAGCTGTTGAATAAAGGGCAGCCAGTAAACAAGCAGGCCAATTGCCAGTCCCAGATTGATTAGGGCTATTCTAAGGTAACGCGCCCTGACAGCTCCAGTTTTATCACTTCGATAGACCATGGCCATCATAGCATCGAGCAAAAGTAGCATGAACAGTATCGGTGTCAGAACCGGTACCAGCAGGTTAGGAACTACGTACCAGCCATCAAAAGTCAGTTTCACACCCAGAGCTGGGCGTAAAATTAAAGACAGGATTGCAGATATCATCAACACATAACGAAGCGGGCCGATAGTACGCAAGGTCTCAATGAATTCATTAGATTGACTAGTCATAAGTTCAGTGCTTTTTCATTAAATCAGGATCAAACTGTACGGCTACTTTATTCTTATCTTCTTCATTAAATACCAGATCAATGGAAATGTTTTCGCCCTGGTCTTCTGCAACAACTTTTTTTAGATCCGGAGTTCGGTTGGCAAGGTAGGCACACATAGCCGAAATCATGGGTTCATTATCCTTCTGGATAGCCTGAATAAGATGCATAGCAATATATTGCAGGCGCACCCCCAGATCGGGGTTCTCAGTTGAGCGACCATTCATGCGAATACCCTTATCCATGTCCATATCCATTTTATCAAGGAAAGAACGCTGATGACCCGGTAACCGTTTGCTACGGTCATATTCAATTACGGGCTGCCCGTTCATAACGACGATCAATTTGTTACTCATTTGAAGTTTCTGCTATCCAGGTAGTGTAAAACTAATTATGTGTGAATACGTTGGCAGTTGAATACGATTCAATATATTTCTCGAAGTCTTTTAATGCTAGCGGAGGGCTGATGTAATAGCCCTGGGCATGATCACAGTCCCAAGTCTTTAACCAGCTCCAGGTTTGATCAGATTCTACCCCTTCTGCCACTACTTGCAAACCCAGGTTGTGGGCAAGATCGATGATTGAGTGGACAATTGCAGCATCACTCTCATCGCGCATCATATCAACGACAAATGATTTATCAATTTTGAGCATTGAAACTGGAAGTTGCTTCAAATACACCAGTGAGGAGAAACCCGTACCAAAGTCATCGATAACAACGTTGAGACCCATGGCATCAAGATTTGACAGTACCTGCCGTGCCCTTTCGGGTTCGGCCATCATTACACGTTCAGTAATCTCAAGCGTGATATACTCAGCAGGTAATCCCCACTTTTCCAGCTTCTCAGTGATATTCAAATTGATATTCGGATCCTGAATATCCCAGACCGAGAGGTTAATCGAGACATTAATCTTGTGACCCTTACTATGGAGACGCTGGCAATCCCTGATAGCAGTATCCAGTACCCAGTTTGAAATGCGTTTAATTAGTCCAGTTTGTTCTGCTGCAGGAATAAATTCATCAGGCATGATTAAACCATGTTTTGGATGTTGCCAGCGGATCAATGCCTCAGCACCATAGATCTGAGCACTATCAATTGTCAGTTTTGGTTGATATTCAAGGATAAATTCTTCGTTCTCGATCGCTCCACGCAGGTCCGACAAGACAGATAATTGCGATAAACTATGTTCATCCTGTTCACGATCGTAAAGCATGATATTTGAATTAGATCGTTTAGCGACATACATAGCGACATCGGCATGTTGCAGGAGTGTTTGTGCAGTTTCACCATGTTGGGGGAAAATCGCAACACCTATACTGGCACCAACATATAATGAATGTTCATATACATTATAAACCTTCTCAAGCTGTTCATGGATCGCCGCAGCAATACGTAATGCATTCGTCTCATTTACATTAGAAAGCAGGACCGCGAATTCATCACCGCCAAGACGTGCAACAGTATCAGAGTCACGCAACACATTCCTGAGACGGACACCTACCTGCTGCAACAGGGCATCACCTGTCTGGTGACCCAATGTATCATTAATTTCCTTGAAACGATCCAGATCCAGCATCAGTAATGCCAGAGAACGTTTACGTCGCTGAGTATTCAGAATTGACTGGTTAAGGCGATCCAGCAAGAGTGCACGATTAGGTAATGATGTTAATGAATCATGCATAGCGATATGTTCAAGCGCCAGCTGTCTTGTATGCACCTGTTGTCTTAATTCAATAAAAGCGTCAGTAAGATCCCGTATTTCCTCAGCCTTAACATCCGGTAATTCAGTGACATCATGACCCTTGGCTTCAGCTTTGAGACTGGTAGCAACCTTGGCGATAGGTCGAATGAAGTTCAACTCTAAAACAATATAACTAACCAATGTCAGAAGCATGATAAATAGAGACATGCCCCAAAGGGATTTAATGACCGTACTGGATTCCTCAGTTTGATCAACCAGGTCAGCATCAGCAAACTTTTTCAAGGCATCATCAATAGCAGCAAGTTTTGTATATACTTCGTTGAATAATGGATTGATGACCTGCGTTACTAACGGTATATCTGCGCGCCATTGTCCGTTTTTATTGATTTCAACTACCTGTTTGAATCCCTGCTTCCACTTCGGTGCCAGCTCTTCTATTGTTTCGATCGCAATTAGAATTTCCAGTTCAAGATCTTTTCTTTTTTTCAGTTTCGATAATGCCTCGACCTTCTTCTCAAACTCATCGTAAATAAGTTCTACATCTTTTACCTGGTTGTCAACCGCACCTTCATATAGATAGCCCATACGATTGATCAGGAACAGGCGATAAGCTGTAATTGTTTTCAACCAGGTGTCCCTGACTTCCGAGATCATGAACATGGTCTCTATTTCGTGCTTTGGCAGTTTGCGCAGATTTTTGCCATGATAAATGGATAAGGCGAGTTCTGTCTCTGTCATGATCTGCTGGTTTGCCCGTAACATATCTCCATTGGCCAGGCGCATGGCCGGGTACATTAGATTGGCAGTCTGCCTGACTTCCATAATCTGACCTGCAGCAGTCTGAATATTTTTCAATACCGATTTCAGTCCATGCAGGGTTAACAGCATGTCATTGTTTTTTGCCCAGGATGATTTGATTAGATTATCAAGTTGTTCGTCTGCACGTTCGAGATGAGATTCAAACTGCAAACGCTGCTCGAGGCCGGGAGAAAGAAGAAATAGTTCAAGCGTATTGTCGGCAGCGATGATCGATAAACGAATCCGATTGGTCATGTCCGCCAGTGCAATCCGTGTCGAAATATTATTGACCCGGGTCTTGCCTGTCTTCTCAATCCAGGCCCCGGTGAACCAGGTATATACGAAAACCACACCTGCCATCAAAATCGCCAGGTAGACGTACTGTTTTCGGATGCTATGGCTTGTTATAAATTTTTTTAATGACTGCATTAATAACCAAGAGTAAGGTACATGCCTCACAAAACTATAGCTAATTTAGAGGGTTATTACCCGATTATTTATCTCATTTTAGCGGGATCGAGATCTGCGAGTGACTTATCGCAACAAACAGTCAGTACTCA
>JASFLL010000296.1:0-3561 GCA_050118115.1 Thioalkalispiraceae bacterium | reverse complement strand
TCGAATCGAAAAGAAACTTGAGAATCCTAAATTTGTCGAAAAAGCACCCCCAGAAGTCGTTGAAAAGGAACGCAGCAAGCTTTCTGAACTCAAGATCGCACTAGAGAAACTACAGGAACAGTTAGAAAAGATAAGTAAACTCTAATCGTTGCACTTGTTAAATATTTCTAAATCAACACCAGTCTATCCAGAAAGCCTGGTGTCGATGTTCACCTCTCATTTAAGCTGTAACAATTAATTTAAATTACAGATAACTAGCACAACGGCAACTTATTAACAAAGCAGTAAAACTTAAAGCCTTTCCGAAATTGTTTTCGTAGCCTCTTTTAACAGTTTGATCCAGTCATCCTTGCGGCGTTCGATAGGTGCTGAAATCGACAGACCGGCGACAACTTCTCCTTTTTGATCGTGAATCAAAACACCGATACAACCCACACCAATCTCGGCTTCTTCGTTATCATAGGCAAAACCCTGGTTACTGGACTGATGTACATCCTTGATTAGGTCATTTTTGTTAGTGAGGGTGTGTGAGGTATAAGCCTTTAACCCGGTGCGTTCTGCATAGGCACTGATAAATGTATCACCCAGTTCCGCTAGCATCAGCTTGCCAACGGCTGTGACATGTAAGGGCGCACGACTTCCAATAACCTGTTCGACACGCATCATCCGGTTGGGTGTCGCACGTTCTATATAAATGACTTCGTCACCTTCGCGGACGGTGAGATTGATTGTTTCGCCGATTTCATCGCGGAGTTGTTCCATGACATCCAGGGATTCTTCACGTATATCGACACCACGACGAACGCTACCTGACAGTTTGCGTATCTTACGACCAATATAATAATTGCCGGCACTGTCGCGTTCGACAAAACCAACACTGATCAATGAGGCCAGGATACGAAATGCCGTTGAGGGATGCAGGCCGGTTTCGGCTGACAATATCTTGAGGCTGGCAGGCCGATCCGATGCGGCGATGGCCTCCAGTAGCCTGGCGGAGCGGTCAATGACCTGGATCGATGCAGTTGGTTTATCCATATGCCCTCTTCAAATATTTCGTATTGTGAAAACGATTGTATCTTGTGAAATATTCAATGACAAGCTATCTTATGCTTCATGATGAATAAGCGGCATATTCCTGACCGCTTTTTGTTTCGACCGAATATTTCATATTATGAAATATATTGTGCAATACGAAATTCTAGTCTGTATTTCCGGGATTTCACTAAAACTGAGGAAACGACAATGAGCACCAATACCGCAGAACAATTTGATGCACTGCCGGGTTTTTGCCAGGGCATTCAGTACTATGGCGAACCCTGGGCTAATTTTGACAAATATGCCAATAGCGCGGTAATTGCTGAAGGCCAGTCGAGTATTACTGAGATTGACGATACAGCAGTGTACCAGACGCTGCTGGGTGCCGATGCGTTGCGCTATGTGACATTGCAGGTCTGTGGTTCAAAGGGCTCTGGCCATCCCGGTGGATTTGCTTCCAGTGCTGAGGCACACGCTGCCCTGATGATGCTGGGTCATACCAATATTGTCACCGAAGTCGGTCACCACGCCCCTGGCTTCTACTCGTCCATGTTCCTGGACGGTTCGCTTGCAGACATGGACATCCACAATATGGATGACATGATGCAACGTTTCCGTGAAAAGCATGGCCTGCTTGGGCACCTGTCAGGCGCTATTCCGGGTCTACTTGCCCCAGCCGGACCGTTGGGCCAGGGCCAGCATTTTGCGATGGCGGGTGCTTACTTACATCGCGACAAACTATTCCCGGTAACGATCGGCGACGGGGGTATGGGTGAGCCCTATGTTCTCAATTCGATGATGCACTTCAATACAGCTTATCCGGATGTAACCAACTTCCTGCCTGTTTTGATCTGGAACGGTTACTCACAGGAACATCATTCCATGGTTTCCCTGCATAACAATGAACAGATGATTGAATACTGGAAAGGTCACAAATTTGCAGAAGTGATTTTGATCGATGCCAAAGACTTTGATGATGCTGGCCAGGAAGGCGCCTATGTTGATAGCAGTCTGTTCTCACTGGAACAGCGACTTGCTTTCACAAAGGCGGTGCTTGAAGGTATAGATAAAGCCGCACAATCTGCTATGGGTGGAACGTTAACGGCATTTATTATCAAGCAATTAAAAGGCACCGGTGTTCATACCGTTGGTGCCAAGTCACATAACCTGTATCCAGCCGATACTCTGGATCAACCACATATCATCGATGGCCTGAAGCGACGCGCCCTGCCCCAGGATGCATGGCAAATCGTACGCGATAATTTCAGTCGTGCAGGTGGTGGCCCCGCAGGTAAGACCGTTGTCACTGAATCTGAACTGGAAATCACCGCGTTACCTGAATTAAAGATGCAGGAATTTGCCAGGGGTGAAAAGGCCGTTCCATCAACTGCCATGGGTGCCCTGGTTGCACAGGTTGGCCAGGCAGACAAACGTTTTGTTGTGACCAATGCCGACGGTAACGAAGCCTCGGCGATGAAAAACATCAACGATGCCCTGAAGATTCGGCATCCTACCGCGGACCCCTTATATAACCAGGAGCCCAATGGGCAGGTCTATGAACCTTTGAACGAAGACGCCTGTGCCGGTTTTGCTGCTGGCCTGGCCCTGTTTGGTTCACGTGCTCTGTGGTTATCTTATGAATCGTTTGCCATCAATGGCTGGCCAATCGTTCAGACCGTGACTCAGGCGATGGCTGAATTGCGTCGCAAGACACCGGCAATCGTCACGATGTTTACCGCGGGTGCCCTTGAACAAGGTCGTAATGGCTGGACGCATCAACGCCCCGAAATAGAAAACTACTTTGCCGGCATGATGCGTAACGGTAACGTTTATCCATTATTCCCCTGTGATGCGAACGCCATGCAGGCAACCTACGAGTACGCGACCAACAGTTTTAACAAGGGCATGGTCATCATTGCTTCGAAAAGTCCTTTGCCTGTTTACATGAGCATTGCAGAAGCGCGTAGTGCAGTAGAAAAAGGTGCGGCTACGATATATGAATCTGCAGATGGAGATAAAGGTACAATCGTGTTTGCCGTTACTGGCGACATGATTTACATGCCTGTTTTTGAAGCGAAAAACAAACTTGAAGCAGCAGGATATAAAGTACGCATTGTTGCCATTTTAAATCCCCGCCGCTTGTATCGGCCAACTGATATTGCCTGGGATACGGTCTCACAACCTGATGATACATTCATGAGCGACGCTGATTTCAATGCCATGTTTGATGGTGACGTACTTATGGCCGTTACTGGCGGGCCCAGCGCACCGCTTGAGCCTGTGCTACTGCGTACCCGTGCACCAAAGCGTGATACGTTCTGCTGGAAACGAGGTGAAACCACCGCAAGTCCTGCAGAAATCATGGAATTCAATGGTATTACACCAGAGAATATGGTTAAACGCATTGAAAGCCTGATGGATTAACTTTTAGACCAAAGTAAATCCTGATGCAGTTTTACTCTCACCGGGTTTGATCAAGATACCCGGTGAGAGCAGCTCAGATTTGCAAAGGAAACAAAACACGAC
>JASFLL010000295.1:0-3563 GCA_050118115.1 Thioalkalispiraceae bacterium | reverse complement strand
AATGGGTAAACAGCATGGTGCAGGGTCTTTGATATTCCAAGGCCTGTTCAATTAGTTTTTTCTGGTGCTTGTTTATCGATTTTGTAGAACGTGGCAACATACTGCCGACAATACCTGCTTGCCCGTCTAACATGGCTACGAAGGCTTCATCATCACCCCATTCAAGGCCAATAAGGCATTGTTGCTCAAAAGGAATCGCAAAATCCGAAAATGGCGTAAAAATATTATAAAACCAGTCGAAGTTTGCTTTACGAAAATTTTTCTCACCTGAAACAGTATAAGCCCCACCAGCAACTACACGGGCGAAATCCGGGCCATACATCAATGTAGCTTCTGGAATAGTTAAATTGTGATCGGCAGGAATACCTTCATTGGCACGTTGGCTAAACAATTCACCAGGGGTTTTACCATTTTGCATGGCTTGCCTGTCTTCTTTTGCCTGTACTGTGGATTCTTCCACTAGTTCTTCGTGGGTATTGGCATTCTTTTGAGGAAGATTGTCTTTGAAGCCACGCCCTAGTTTAGCGCGCGGGGAAATACCATACGGCAAGGTATATGCTTCGTGATTACCGGAGATGAGGAGTATTGGTTTTTTATATTTTTTATAGAAATAGATAAACATGCTGTAGACAGTGAGATGATCCAGGCCGCGTGGGTAGTTATCGATATTGGGTTTGATTGCGCCGTCACTGTCAGTCTCTGCGGTCCCATCAGGTTTTCTAAGGTTCATGTTATCCAGCACCATGGCATCCCAAAGTTCACCGGTTTTATCCAGCATGCCGTTGACAAAATCCTTTGGATTATAGTTGCGGCCGTAATCAATTAGGTCGCCGGTAAAAAACAATACGTCAATATCTGGATCATTACCGAACTGGTCCATTAAATCCTTAAGCGTGTCGTAACTGGCGTTACACATCTCGCCGATGGGTTCCGACTGGCCGGGGATAAGTCTGGCCTGGCTCTTTTTGAAGGCATGCTGTCGAGCGGAGACATGCACGTCGGTTAGATGGCCAATACTTAGGCGTTTTTTGTTTTGGGAGGCGACCCAGATGGGATGATAGTTTTGCACCGGGAGCTGTTCATCGGGTTCATAGTTGAGTGGGCCGGTACACAGGTCAAACCCATTTCGGCATTCTTGCGGAATATATTTGTCTTTTTTAAGGTATTTGTCCTGGGTATAGTAGTCCTGCCGTTCCAGATACATTTCCTTGTTCAAATAAATAGAATCGTCCTTACTAATCCAGGCGATGTCATACAGTTCCCCGGGTGTGAGGTTGGTATTCCAGATATCAATCTGGTAAAAATATTTGATGCCCTGTTGCCGGTAAAAGCTCAGGGTATCTTCGCGCAGGTTGGCAAAATGAATTTCTGCATCGCGATGTTTTTTATTATTGTCCCAGGTATAGGCATATAAGCGACCGTCTTCGATCTCCAGTTTCCTGCAGGCCAGGTTTTGGGTGGCCTTTTCAGGGGTAAAGAAGGGTGTGTCCTGTTTTATGTCATTCACCTTACCGGTATAAATCGCATCTTTCCAGGGTTTGATTTTCAGGTGTTTGCCGATAAAGCGGCGCACCGCCAGCGGTGTGACCCAGTCAGATGGATCATCATCCACTTCAAAATCCAGGACTGAGCGGATGGCATCCCAGTTAGAGTAATTATCCCGGTAAAATTTATCGAATACCATGTCAGTGCCAATGATGATCGAAAAAGGTTCATTGGATTTAACGATAAGCGGGCAACACAAAGAAGGATATATAATAGCGATTTCAGTATTTTTAATCTGCAAGTCAATCTTGGTCCCTGATTGTGATTGTTGTGCACGGCGAGCCATGTTGACCAACAGGCGTGTTCCTCCTAGTGTCATTTCATTACCTCATTGCTTTCCATGTCAAACACAAAATGCTGGTCGAACTCGATTTCAAAATCGTCTTTGACCTTGACCTGTTTCTCTGTAATTTTTCCATCCTTGATCTTGCCTTCGCGAATGTCATTCAGATCGGTTGTAATGCGATATTTGATATCATCAAGCGACTTAAGATGTTCGGGCAACGCGTTGTCAAATTCATCAATCAGGTTGATCTCGATATCCTGTATAGAAGGCTCTAGTTCATCAGCGACGAGATTCACAATACCGGCAAATTTTAATGGTGGCCTGATAGTCACCGCCCCCGGTGGATTAGGACCTGGCACCGAGTAATTCACTTTGCCGTTGAGGTTGACGCCACCACTGCCGCCGAAGAAGACTTTGTTGCCGTAGAAGCTGACGACGCCGGATTTGCCAACTTTAAAACCACCACCACTTTGTTCGAAGGTGATGTCGCCACCGCCCTGACCTTTGATATCAATCTTGTTAGCGCTCTGGATAAAAACGTCATTGTTTTTGATGGTTGCGAACAGACCGCCGGGACCCTTGACGGTAATCCTGGCATTGTCGGTGACATCCATGATCATGTGCTGGCCGGTTTGCAGCTCGCTGTTCTTGGCTGATTCGGTTTGAATGTTTTTATAGGCCGTGTGCTTATGGTCAGTTTTGGCCTGGTGATGGATCTCTTTGTTCTGGGTTTCAGTGCGGTGATAATTTTTAACTTTTACCAGCCGATCATTGCCCACTCGCTCAGTCATGGTGTCATCACTTTGCCGGTGAATCGTCTTTTTCGCAAAGGTCGCCATCGCGCCATGTTCAGTGGCTAACCTGACTTTATGTCCGACCGCCGCGTGATCCAGGTGCAGGATGTTATAGCCTGAATAGGTACGTAAGGTGATTGCCTCTTTTTGTTTGGTGTCGTCGAAGGTCAGCTCGTTATCGCTTAGGGTGCGCAGCCGGTTTTGTGAGGGATTCTTGCTTGTGACCGGCGAGACCCGCTCCGGGTTGGGCAGGGTGCCGACGATCATCGGCCGATCCGGGTCGCCGTTCAGACAACTAATTAAGACTTCATCACCATCGTGGAGAGGCGAGTGAAAACCGACGTTACTCTCACTGGGAGCGCCACCATAAGGTGCAACCCGGCGTAGTGGAATACTGGCCTGGGTATGCTGGGTCGATGATAAATCAAACAGGGCGCGCAGTTGGTATTTCCCCTGCTCATCCAGGCGCGCATAGGGGCCATCACTTTCGATGCGCGCGGTCAACGTCATTGGCAGCTCCGGGTGTTTGACGGTGGCGGTGCGAAACGGGGTTTCGCGTTTGATACAGGTGGCCACGGCGCGATAGGCGATATCTTCATCCCCCTCATTGTGACCGGCAAACTGGCTGGCCTCATGAATCACGTGGGTAATCAGGTAATCGCCATTATACTGTGCATCGAAATGGCTGGCTTCCATACTACATATATGACCGGCCGCCATATCGACCACGTTGCCTTTCGCGTTTAAATCAAAGGCAAGCACACCGGCATGTTCGGCGATGCGCCGGGACTGGAAATCAGATTCATCCAGGGTACGGATGCCCAGGCCATACAGGGTTTCACCCGGGGCGGGTGTAGCCTTGAGTTGAGTAACTGGTTCGATCGCCGTTTGGGCCAGTAACTGGGTACTGGGCGTGTCTTCATTAACGTCATGAACCC
>JASFLL010000294.1:0-3565 GCA_050118115.1 Thioalkalispiraceae bacterium | reverse complement strand
ACTCCGCCGGTGCCGCAAGTGGGCTATTTATCGCCCGGTGGAACCGCCACGGTGACATTCGAAGTGGAAGTCAATGCCGGCACTCCGGTAGGTACCGTGATCAGTAACCAGGGCTATGTGTCCAATAACGAATTGCCAGTTGAACCTACCGATGCGGACGGACTGGACTCCAACGGTGACCAGCCCACCTTAATCGTGGTGGGTAATGCCCAGCAACTGGCCATTACCAAAGCGGTATCGGTGGTGGGTGGCGGCCCCGCTGTGGCCGGCGGTCAGTTGGAATACGTGATTCGCGTAACCAACGTGGGCATGGTGCCGGCTTACGACGTTGAAATTCTTGATGACCTGGATTCACCGGTGCCGGGACAAATGACTTATGTTGCTGGCACCGCCACCTTGAATGGTTTGCCCAACGGTATCGTCTATATCGCACCTACTTTTACAGTAGACTACGCCAACACCTATGGACAGTTGCAACCGGGCGAGGTGACCGAGTTCCGTTTCCGTGTATTGCTGGATTCCGTGCTCACTATCGGTGAGACCGTAACCAATACAGCGCAAGTGAACTGGAACGCCATGACCCAATCGGCCACTGCCAGTGTCTCCATAGACATTGGCGCGACCCCGGGCGTGGCCAACTTGAACGGCCGGGTCTGGCACGACACCAACTTTGATGACACCTATGCCAGTGGTGAGAGTGTTCTGGAGAACTGGAACGTCGAGATTTACTTTAAAGGTAAACTCCTCGACACCGTCACCACCGATGCCAACGGTGAATACCATATTAATAGTTTGCCGGCGAATTATTATAGCAGCGACCGTTACGAGCTACGTTTTGAGGCCCCGGGGGCAGGGCCCAATACCGCCAAGCTGGGCGAAGCGTCATCGGCGTTTACCAACGGCTTGCATTATATCAGTGAAATCATTACCTACCCTGGTACTAATCTGTTGGGTCTCAACCTGCCTATCGATCCCAACGGCGTGGTGTACGATTCCATCGCCCGCGTGCCCGTTACAGGTGCCACGCTAACATTATTGCGTGTCTTAGATCCGGTTAACGAAACAACACAAGCGCTTCCAAGTAGCTGTTTTGATGATCCGGCGCAGCAAAATCAGGTGACCCTGGCTTATGGTTACTACAAATTCGATCTCAATTTCAGTCAACCGGAGTGTCCAACCGGAGACAATTATCTAATCCAGGTTACGCCACCGCCGACTGGCTATGTTGTTCAAGATCCCAATGGGGCCAACGTGTCAGTTGCCATACCGCCGCTAACTAATATTGCTACCACGGCGTTTACGGTACCGGGATGTGCCGGGGGTGTTAATGATGCCGTGCCGGTAACCGTCAATCAATGTGAAGCGCAGACCTTTGAGACTACGCCGCCGCTGGCCATTGCGCCGCGTACCAGCGGTACTAATTACTACCTACATTTAACACTGGCGGATGTGCAAACCCCAGATGAAAGCCAGCTGTATAACAACCACATTCCATTAGACCCGGAACTGGACTCAGCGGTATCCATCAGCAAAGTTTCCCCCAAAGTGAACGTCACCCGCGCCGAACTGGTGCCGTACACCATCGTGGTGAGCAACACCTTAGTGGTGCCGTTGACCGATGTGTCCATCGTCGATGACTTCCCCGCCGGCTTTAAATATGTACCTGGTTCCGGGCGCATCAACGATGTGCCTGTGGACCCGGTCATCGACGGTCTGCGGCTTATTTGGAACGTCAACAGCATCGATGTAGAGGCCACCTATACCATCAAGCTGTTGTTGGTGGTGGGCTCAGGTGTACAAGAGGGTGAATACGTCAACCGCGCCCATGTATTCAGCAACCTCACTAACACCAATGCTTCCGGTGAAGCCAGTGCCACGGTGCGTGTGGTGCCCGATCCCACCTTCGATTGTTCCGATGTGATCGGCAAAGTGTTCGACGATAAAAACTTAAACGGCTATCAAGACGACGGCGAGCACGGCATCGCCGGTGCCCGCCTGGCCACTGCCCGCGGGCTGATCATCACTTCCGATGCTCACGGCCGCTTCCATGTTACCTGTGCGGTGGTACCGGACGAGCAGCGCGGTAGCAACTTCATTCTCAAACTGGATGAGCGCAGCCTGCCCACTGGCTTCCGTGTGACCACGGAAAACCCGCGCGTAGAAAAAGTCACCCGTGGTAAAGCCATACGCTTCAACTTCGGCGCCACCGTGCATCGAGTCGTGACCCTGGATCTGGCCGACGGCGTGTTCGAACAGGATTCCACCGAGCTACGCGCGCAATGGGAACCGCGCTTAGGCCTGTTACTGGAGGAGTTGCGCAAAGCCCCATCGGTACTGCGCTTGACCTATTTGGCCGATGTGGAGCCAGAAGGTCTGGTCAAAGCCCGCCTCAAAGTGCTGAAGAAACACCTCATTCAGCTTTGGTCTCAAGGGCACGGGAACCAAGTGGACAGTTATCAACTGACCATAGAGACCGAAGTGTACTGGCGTCATGGCGGCCCCGTCGGTAAAGGAGGTCGCCGATGAGACAGCGACTGATGAAACCGGTAAACATGCTGCTACTACTTTCATTATTAGCAGCGCCGGTCATGGCAGCTGAAGAGTCCAACGATTCCACTGCACAAGTCAAAGGCTACGGTCACGGGGTCATGCAAAGCGATGTCGGTAACAACGTCGAATTCCAGTTGGACAGCTTCAACAAGCAAGACCCGGTCTTCACCAATTGGCAACAAGACGACAGTATTTACTTGGATAAGCTCGAACCCCAAGTCGAAATCCAACAAGTGACCAGGAAAAACGTCACCACCAAGAAACTGACCGATGTGGTACCGCCCATCCGCTTCCAATCCGGTGAAGCGGACATTCCGCCAGAGTACGTGGCTATGATTCGTAAAGTACTGCGTGAGATGCGCGATCGTATCAATGTGCGTTTGCACTTTGTGGGTCACAGCGACAACGCCCAGCTAATCGGCGACGCCAAGCAAAAATACGGCGACAACCTAGGGCTTTCCAAAGAACGAGCCGGCACCACCGCTGAGTTCTTCCAGCGGGCGCTGGATTTACCGCCGGAAGCCATTTCCTACGAAGGCATAGGCGACACCAAACCCATCGCCAGTAACGATACTGAGCAAGGCCGGGCGCAAAACCGCCGCGTGGAAGTGCAAGTGTGGTACGACGAAGTCTCCGAAGAGTTAGTCGACAAAGAAGTCCAAGTGCAGCCGCAACTCAAACGCATTAAAGTGTGCCGGGTGGAAACGGTATGCATGGTGCGTTACAAAGACGGCCACTCGCGTAGAGCGAAACTTAAAAACCTGGTGCCGCCGTTACACTATGACGACGACACGGTGACCGATATCCCCGAGAAATACTTAAATCAGTTGCGCCAAGCACTGCGCAATTTACAAGACAAAGACCATGTGCAACTGCGCTTCATCGGCTACACCGACGATAACCCGTTAAGCGGTCGGGATAAGCGTATCTATGGTGATCACGTCGGCTTGTCCAAAGCCAATGCCCGCCGGGTGTCATTGGCGGTGCAAGACGCCTTACAACTGCCGGCCGAAGC
>JASFLL010000293.1:0-3566 GCA_050118115.1 Thioalkalispiraceae bacterium | reverse complement strand
GGAGTTCCTGTTATAGGTCATTAAATTGTATTGCTTTTTTCGCTTTGCTGAAGCGAGTCTCTTTCTTTTTGCTTGCCCAAAAAGAAAGAGACGAAAGAAAAAGGCACCCCGCCATCGTTAATCGATTTCCGCGATTATGAATGTGCTCGGGCGGTCAATTGAAGGGCCCTCCTGTCCCTGCAATTGACGCTCGCCATCCGTGGCTCGCCCCCTGCGCTCATTCAACACGCGTAAATAACGATGGCATGGGGATGATTTCACTTAGCCCCCACAATGCGTGAAAACAAAACCGAATCTCAGGCTTGGGTGTGAGCAAAACCTCCCCATGTGCGGGTGCGTTGGGAAGGCCGGTTATTTGAATTAATTAAAGAGCGCGCCATGGACGGCGCGCTCGAATTTGCTGAGCAGGGATGCGAATCAAATTCGAACCAGGCAAAAACCGGTTTTTCCAACATGATTGCACACGCAACAGGGGAAGCATTTCTTTGCCTACTTTCTTGTTGCGACAAGAAAGTAGGTCGCCTCAGTGAGGCGAAACATACTAAATAAAAACTAAATAAAAATTCGAAGGAAAAACTATTTAGCCTGTATCGGAAACTGCTCAACCCGCATCAGCGTGGCACCTGCGACTGCCACTGGCATTACGATAAAATTGAACAAGGGCAGCATGGTACCGAGGGTCACGGCACTGCCAAACCCCAGACTCATCATGCGTTTTTTGGCGATTTCCTTGCGGATTTCACTGAAGGTGAGTCCGTAGTTTCCCATGGGATAGTCGGAGTATTCGAGACTGAACATCCAGGCGCCGAATATAAACCAGATGACGGGGATGAGAACGTTAACGACGGGGATGAAAAATAAAATGATGGAAACGATTCCCAGTGGAATCGCAATCATCAGGAAGTACAGCCACTTTTTAGCTTCACTAAGCACGAGAACGCCGAACTCCGCCATGAAATGTCGGTGACTTCCCGGTGGCTCTTTACCGGTAAGATGCTTTTCCACGGCTGCCGCTAGATACCCATTAAACGGGGCGCCAATAATATTCACTACAATGGAAAAGGTAAAAAATACAACGATCAGCGATATCAGGTAAAAAAATATGATCAACACCGTTTTTAGCCAGGCATATGTATCTTCGGGGAGGTATTTATCAATCAGGCCTTCAACAAAATTGCCAGCCACAACGATGGCGATGATGAACAGCAACACATTAATGATAATGGGTATAGCGACGAAGCGTTTAACACCGGGTTTGAAGATCAGCGATAAACCTTGCAGGAAATAACTAAATCCGCTTGTCGTTGTTGCCATCTGTTCCTCCCTTGAAATTGCCTAGATTTTATTCTGATAACCATGCCTGGCAAGCAGGGCACTGCCATAAGCTGCTTCAGTATACTCGCTTTGCTTGATTGCTGTCTGGCAATAGCGGGCACGAATTCGCGCCCAGACTTTGTTTTTTGATCCGCCCCCTACGGTATAGATTGTTTTCGGGTAGGGGGTACCCAGATCAGCCAGTAGCCGGTAGGCCCGCTGTTCGATACGGGCAATGCCTTCGAGTAAACCCTGAAAAAATTCCGCATCGTTGTCGGGGCGGGGACTCAAGCGTGGTGGGTAGTCAGGGTCGTTGACCGGGAATCGTTCTCCCTTTGAATTCAACGGGTAATATTCCAGGCCAGTATCTTTTTCAGGATCGATTTGTTCACTTAGCGTTTTCATTTGTTCGTCACTGAAATATTTCCTTAGCACGGCACCGCCTGAATTTGAACCACCTCCGACTAACCACAGTGTTTTGCCATTCTTATCCTGGCTATATGGTTGACTGTAAATGCCATAGCGTTCATCGAAGATGGGTGTTTCGCTAATGACCTTGGTTACCAATGTGGAACCTAATGAGGTCACGGCTTCACCAGGTTGCTGAATGCCGGTTGCCAGAATCGCGGCATGGGAATCGGTGGTGCCGGCAACCAGTTCGGTCGTGACAGGCATGCCATATTTTTTCGCAGTCTGGCCAGAAATAAATGCAACAACACGACCCGGTTTATGTACTTCAGGAAGGAGTGGATAAAGTTTCGGTAATTGTTTTAACCAGTCGGGCCAGCCGTTTTCAAAAGGGTCATAGCCGGTTTTCAGGCAATTATTGACGTCACTATGGTGAGTCTGACCGGTGAGTAAAAATCCCAACCAGTCAGCCTGATGCATGGCATGACGCGGCAGGGATGAATTTGTTTCCAGGTGCTCGATCAGCCACATCAACTTTGGCAGGCCAGCGCTGACCGATTGCACCACGGTGTTTTTTGTCAGAGTCTGTAATTGGTTCACCTGCTGATGTGATCGCCCATCGTTATACATCAGTGCCTCAGCCACTGGCTTGCCCTGGTCGTCGGTTAGTAAAACGGTCCCTGAAGTGCCATCGATAGCGATGGTTTTTAAATTTGTCAGGGATATTTTTTCTGCCATTTCCGTCAGGACGCTATCAAACACGGTTGCCCAGATGGCAGGGTCCTGCGAAACCCTGTTACCGGATGTTTCTGGTGGTGGCATGGGCCGGGTGACTTCTGCGACCGGCGTGGCTCGGCTGTCTATTACGTAGGCGCGAATTCCGGAAGTACCGGCATCGATGCCCATGAATAAGGGATTATCAGTAGTTTTTGTCTGAGCGGCGAGTTTGCTCAAGGCAAATCGACAGGGAGGGGTGGTTGCCAGTCGAGTTTTTTGTGTTCACAGACTACCGCGGTATAGATCCCGCCCCGCACATTGAAATCGGCGGTCAGTCGCATAAAGCGCGGCTGGGTGGCGGCAACCAGGTCATCCAGGATTTTGTTGGTGACCGCCTCGTGAAAGGCGCCTTCATCTCGGTAGGACCAGACATATAGTTTCAACGACTTAAGTTCAACACAGCGCTTGTCCGGCACATACTCAATTTTGAGCTCGGCAAAATCTGGCTGGCCGGTTTTTGGGCACAGGCAGGTGAACTCCGGGACATCAATCCGAATCGTGTAATCCCGTTCCGGCATGGGATTATCAAAGGTTTCGAGTGCTTTGCTGGGCCTGGTCGATGTTAGTTCTGGCATGGGCGGGAAGATAACGGAATTGGCCAGTAAAATACAAGTTTTACCGCATCATATTAGGCAGGTGTGTTGTTCCTGTTGATGATGGCGGCGTTTTGTACGTATTTGGGATTGTCCATTGCCTCAGTCGGTTCGGTTGCCACTTTTTGTAAATCTCTGTGATGTCAATCTTGTATATTCGTAGTGCGATCGAGTACATTAGTCGTCCATGCGCTTACGTAAACTCAAGCTAGCCGGCTTTAAATCCTTTGTAGACCCTACCACGGTTCACTTGCCCAGTGACCGCATTGGTATTGTCGGCCCCAATGGTTGTGGAAAGTCCAATGTCATCGACGCGGTACGCTGGGTGATGGGGGAATCCTCGGCCAAACAACTGCGCGGCGATTCCATGGCAGACGTGGTCTTTAACGGCTCCAATACCCGTAAACCCGTTGGCCAGGCCTCCGTGGAACTGGTGTTCGATAATAAAGAAGGGCGCCTGGGCGGCCAGTATGC
>JASFLL010000292.1:0-3567 GCA_050118115.1 Thioalkalispiraceae bacterium | reverse complement strand
ACACCGCGTGATAAATCACCAATCTCATCCCGGTCACGAGTTGCCTCAATTCTGCCAACCACACGACCGTCGCTGGTAATTGCTTTACTGGTAGCGTCCCTTAGTCGTCTTACTCTTTGGGTAAGTCGTGTTGCAAAGACGAGGAGCACAAAACATGCGATTAAAAAGGCGAGGGCACTCAAATTAAACATGATTTCCATTGCGCGATTCTGGATCAGCAGGATGGAATTACTGGTTTGTTCGATTGCAATGGCACCAATTATTTTACCGTTGCTTATCACTGGATAAGTTGCTGTGAGTATGTTGACCTCTTTATCCGGTGTCTGGCGCCAGCGGATATCCGGATCTCCCTGTAAGGCATGGCGAAACTCCTCACTATTGAGACGGGAGGCATTTAAGAGTTCATCATGAAATTCGGTAGCAGGTTGCTTCAGGATGAGTTTATATATCAATGACATCAGGCCTGTGACCAGGCTGTATTTAGGTTTTTCATTTGTACTGTAGTCATCATCATGCTGGATTAGCGATCCGGTGCGGGCAATAACCCGGTTATTCTGATCAATAACCCAGGTTCTGGTTAAGGGGCGTTGTAACCGTTTTAACAGAGCCTCGGCTTCCTGTGAAGGAAACATTAACGTGCCAAGGCTATCTCGCCCTTCCAGTCCTGCCGTTGCAACAATCGTATCGATTTCACGTGTCTCAGGGTTATCGACATCAGCAATTCCGAATGAAATACGACTGCCAATGTAACTGAGTGGTATGCGCAATTCCACATTGTAGCCAGTTGCTGTTTCCTGCCACTCCCCTTTGATGCGGGTCTCTGGCTGTATAGGTACCGGATCATAGATGTTGTTTTCGACCTGATGGGCATTGACCCAGCCAGGTGCGATAGTCGTAACAATATATGATTTTAACTTTCCCTGTGGATCTTCAAGGACAATGATTACATGATCACTTTTGTTAAGGTGCAGACTATTGGGCTGTCTATAGACAATTTTATTATCTTCAACTTTAAAAACAACATAAAGGTAATTCTTATAGCTGCCAAGTTGATGTTGAAAAGATATTGAGTTTTTTTCTGAGCCTTTGATCGCGTTATCCGCAGTAAATTTCTGCATGCGATCTTCATAAGGTATCCAGTCATCAAGATAGCCATCGAGTTGTATACGGCTATGCAGGGGGCGGACAAAAATATGATGAACCCGTCTGGTTGGGAGCGGTGCAACAGTTTGTGTGTTGAATAAATCAGGTCGTCCCTGCATGACTGCTGCTACCATTTGAGTACGAGTCAGCAATACTTCTTCCTGTTGTTTTCTCAGGTAAGACTCCATTTCCTGAATGTATTTGGTTCCTATCCAGGGAATAATTAATAAAGTAGAAGCCACCAAAAACAGCTTGAAGCGTATACTGATCTTGAAACGTGAAGAAGATTGCCTGGCCATATCCTGGTTCCAGTTTAACAACAGGTTAGATTTTCGGAGAACCTGATCCCGAAATTAGAAATTTTCAACTCTATTTTACAGTTGCTATTTTTCTGTCCAGCGATAACCCATGCCATACACAGTATCAATACAGTCAAAGTCTTTATCCAGTTTACTAAATTTATTCCTGATGCGCTTGATGTGCGAGGTAATCGTGGCATCGTCTACTACAATTTTAGCATCATCCATGAGCTGTTCCCTGTTTTTTACATGACCGGGTCTGAGAGCCAGGGTATGCACAATCCAGAACTCAGTCAGGGTCAGGTCGACACGCTGGGTATACCAGTTTGCGGTGAAACGATTCATATCCATAACCAGGGGGCCGCGTTCGATGAGTTCATCCTGCCGGGCAGGTTGCTTGAGTGTATCGAGGCGCCTGAAGAAGGCACTGATTCGAGCGCAAAGATTTGGAATACTGATATCTTTGGTCAGATAGTCATCCGCCCCCAGGCGCAGCCCCGAGATCGTATCAAGATCACTATCGCGTGCGGTTAAAAATATAATAGGTAGACTATCGGACATGGAACGAAGAGAACGACAGAGTTCAAAGCCACCATCAATGTCATCATTCAGGCCGATGTCAAGCAGGGCCAGGTCAGGCAGACTTTTTTCAAATGCCTGCATAGCATCCTGGCGGCCTGTATATTGCTGTACTTCGTAACCCTGTTTTCCGAGCGCATCCGCGTAATTCTGGCGGATGGTCGGTTCATCTTCAACGATTGCGATGGTCTTGCCCATAACCTCTCCTGTATACCTGTCGCTACCCTGTACCGAACATTAGCACAGTTAAGAATAGAATGAATCTCCCTCCGGCTGATTGCCATAATTTATCAGATTTGATCCTGATCTTATCTGATTTTATACCTCATATCGTCATATCCCATAGCCAGACTTATCACCAGGAAATATCGGTTCGGTCCTGAACCCAAACAATAAACCGGCGCGTTTATGGAAAGACCAAGGCCAGGGAAGGCACGCTGGAGCAAAACCAGAGCGAGTTTAAATATGTTACAGCATAAGACCACAATGGAAAACCAACACCAGCTAACCGTCTGTTACTACAAGATAACTGGTAAAAGACGTTCACGTCTATCAAGGTGCGTGCAGGCTGGACTGGATTTATTACAACATGCATTGTTACTGGTTGCCTTTTTAATGTTTATTTCCTACGTCCAGGTGGCAACAGCCGCGACTCAACTTCCAATGAATGGGCTGGTTATTTCTGATTTGCATACAAACAGACCAGACCTCATAGCAGCGGATAAAAGCGAGCTTGAGATGCATATCTCAGGAATTAACAACCACGCAGTCTTACGCCAGACATTTCATGGTGCTGAAGCTAAACAAGCTAACAAAAGACTGACTGACGGTGTGTATGTCTTTTCTCTGCATAAAGATGCCGTACTGGAGAAGGTTAATATTCTGACCCAGGATTCGGAGATCGAGGCATATTCGCAGAACGATACTAGCCATGTGCTGGATGTAGTTTTACGTGATCACAGGAAAACTTACCAGCTCAAAAACCTGAAGTTAGATCTGAATGAAGATATAGAAATTAGAGTTCGTTACCATCAGGCGGTTCAGAATGAGCAGGGGAAATATGAGCTCTCGATTCCAATGCTGGATCTGCGCGGAACTGATTTGCATATTGAACTGGATGCTGGATTTCCAGTCGACAATATTGTTAGCCCGACACATGCGATTCATATTACAAACCATGGGGAGGGAAGATATAGCATCCGTTTCCGGAATGGACAGTTGCCAGGACAAAAAGACTTTCAATTAATTTGGTTTCCGGAAGCTGATGATACGATACCCTCAATAGTGGAGAGCCCTGAAACAGGCAAAAAACTAATACCGCCAGTTGTTAATCAATCAACCAGGCATAAAAGTTACATGGTTATGCAATCCTCTACTGCAGTATGGCTAAAAATTATTATCGCTTTGTTTAGTCTTGGTCTTGCCTGGGGATTGCGAATAATTCTCTTTAGATTTTATTCAGAACAGAAATGGCCAGTTACAGGGCAATCGCTATGAGTATGTTTAGTGATAAAACCTTACGCTGGATTGCTGCCCTAATTCTTGG
>JASFLL010000291.1:0-3573 GCA_050118115.1 Thioalkalispiraceae bacterium | reverse complement strand
CTGGCTACATGGTCGCCCGCATGTTTTGCAAACACGATCACGACACTGTCTGGCATGGTTTCACCAATTTCCCGGAAAAATTCCAATTGCAGTGTTGGTATTCCGCTTTTCTTGTTGAAGGTACTGGTGTAGAAATTGTGATAAATTTCCCATAACTCATCAGTCATGTCTCGACCATGGCGTATTTCCAGCTCCACATCCTGTTCGACCACATAACGGCGCTCACGTTTTATTTTTTTACGCTTCGACGAGGTCAGATGCGCAAGAAAATCATCAAAATCGCGATAGCTATTATTTTGCCAGTGAAACTGGCAACCCAGTCGCATCGCATAGCCTCTTCGTTTAAGGAATGCACTATCTCGTTTATCGGTGAACAGCCAGTGCATCGATGACATGTTTAAATGCTCTGCCTGTTTAATGCAGGTGTCGGTTAACAAAGTTGCACAAGCGGCATAATCCTGTTCCGGAGCTACCAGCAGGCGCGGGCCCGTTACCGGTGTATAGGGTATGGCGGTGACCAGTTTTGGGTAATAGGGTAGGCCGGCACGGTGGTAGGCATCGGCCCAGGCCCAGTCAAACACGAGCTCCCCATAGGAATTGTCTTTGATGTAGGCGGGCATTGCCGCAACAGCTTGTTCATTTTCGAACGCGACAATATGTCGGGGATACCAGCCAAATTCCTCGAGGCAGCGATTATTTTCCAGCGCAAATAAAAATTCGTATTGAATAAACGGATTGTTTTTACCGGCGAGATGATTCCATTGCCGAGCCTGGATAGATTTGAGTGAATCCAGTATTTCTATTTTCATAGCGGCATAACTACAACAATAAACAGGATGCCAGAAGTTGAGGGATAATCAGGGTTGAAAAAGAACTCCAACCCTGAAAATTGAATGTAACCCTTTTATTTCTTTTCCAGATTGTCGAGATATTTTTCTGCATCTAATGCCGCCATACAACCTGAGCCTGCAGAGGTGATCGCCTGTCTGTAGATGTGATCAGCTACGTCGCCTGCCGCGAAAACGCCTGGAACACTCGTTTGCGTTGCATTACCGGATGTGCCACTTTGAATTTTCAGGTAACCATGATCCATTTCTAACTGACCTTCGAAGATAGCCGTATTCGGTTTGTGTCCAATCGCAACAAACAATCCCATTAACTGGATTTCTTTTGTTGAGCCATCCTCTGTATTCTTAATCCTGACACCCGTTACCCCGCTGTCATCACCCAGCACTTCATCGAGCTCGTGATTCCATTCAATCGTGACGTTGCCGGTTTTTGATTTCTCTATTAATTGATCAGACAGAATCTTTTCGGAGCGAAACTTGTCGCGACGATGTATGACTGTCACGTGTTTGGCGATATTCGACAAATAGAGCGCCTCTTCGACAGCAGTATTGCCACCACCGATGACCGCAACGTCATGGTTTTTATAAAAGAAACCATCACAGGTGGCGCAGGCAGACACACCTTTACCTTTGAATTTTTCTTCAGAGGGAAGCCCCAGATACATGGCAGAGGCGCCGGTTGCAATAATCAGTGCATCACAGGTGTATGTGCCACTATCTCCGGTTAAGGTAAATGGTCTGTTTTTCAGAGCCACAGTATGGATATGGTCAAAAATAATTTCGGTGTTGAAGCGCTCAGCATGCTTTTGCATACGTTCCATTAACCCCGGACCCTGGACACCTTCGTTATCACCAGGCCAGTTATCAACGTCTGTCGTGGTCATTAATTGACCGCCTTGTTCGAGTCCCGTAATCAGAACAGGATCAAGATTCGCGCGTGCGGCATAGACTGCCGCAGTGTAGCCAGCCGGCCCCGACCCCAGGATTAACAGGCGACAGTGCTTTGTTTCACTCATTAAATGCTCTCCGAAATAGTTTTGATCAAAGTTTTGATGGACAATCCGCAGTACGTTAAGGTTCACTGCGCAATATCAGAATTTGAGGTCTATGTTACGGAAAGGGTTCGTCCCGGTAAAGGTAGAATACTATGACCATAATAGAGGTATGACTTAGCATGCGGATAGGAATTCCTAAAGAGATTAAGACATTCGAGGCCCGGGTGGCGTTGCTACCGGCGGCCTGTGCCGAACTCGTTAACCAGGGGCATGAAGTCTTGATCGAAAGCCATGCCGGATTGAAGGCGGGCTACGATAATGATCAGTACTTGGAGGTCGGCTGCAGGATCACTGAATCTGCTGAACAGACTTATTCAGAGGCTGAACTTATCGTCAAGGTCAAGGAACCCCAACCTCGTGAAGTTGAGCTGCTAAGGCCCGATCACATAGTGTTCTCCTATTTACACCTCGCGGCTGAACCTGAATTACTGGCGAGTCTACAGGCTGCCAGGGTAACGGCCATTGGCTTTGAAACCGTCCAGGAGAACCGTCAGCTTCCCTTGTTGGCACCGATGAGTGATATCGCAGGTCGATTATCTGTACAGATTGGTGCCACGTTGCTGCATAACCAGAATGGTGGCCGCGGTGTGTTGCTCGGGGGGCTGGCGGGGGCTGAGCGTGGTCAGATCGTGATTCTCGGTGCTGGTGTGGCAGGGGGACATGCAGCCCTGGTAGCCCAGTCATTAGGTGCAAATGTCACCATATTTGACCCAAATCGCGACAAATTGACACAAATGAGAGCATTAGGCCCGAATGTCACTGCATTATTTCCGACCGGTCACGATATTGAACAGCATGTTCGCCAGGCTGATTTGCTCGTCGGTGCAGTTTTGATACCGGGTGCCAAGGCCCCCAAGATGGTGAGCCACGAACTTGTGAGGCGAATGCAGGCAGGCAGCGTGATTATTGATATTTCGGTTGATCAGGGAGGCTGTATCGAGACCACCAAACCGACAACCTACAAAAATCCAACCTTCATCCTTGAGGATGTGGTCCATTTCGGCGTCACCAATATGCCGGGTGCTGTGCCACGTAGCGCCTCTCAGGCATTGTCGGCTGCGTTACTACCCTATATTCTGCGCTTGACGAAACCGGACTGGAAGGCGGATAAAGTCTTGCAAAAGGCAATTAATGTCGAGGCCGGGGAAATTGTGTATCCGACCTTGCTTACATGAGTCAAACTATTGATAATTACTATTGAAAATAGTAGGTTAGCTTTAATACTTAATAGAGTGGTTTAATTTTAAAGGCAGGATATGGCTCAGGCGAAGCAAAAATCAGAACGTCAACCCTTGGCTGAACACATACAACGCGGTCTACGTGAAGGCGCACTATTTGTGTTTGCTTTTGTTGCTATCTATTTCCTGATTGCGATTTCCAGCTACGCCCCTCAGGACCCGGGCTGGTCCACGAGCTCAGCTGGTAATCATGTCGAGAATTTAGGCGGATTAGCCGGGGCCTGGTTTGCCGATATTGTCCTGGCCCTGTTCGGCTACCTGGCTTACCTCATCCCACTCATGGTGGCCTATGTGGGCTGGTTAATATATCGACAAATGCCACTTAAACCCAGTGAATGGCGATCCCTGGCGTTAAGAGGCCTGGGTTTCGTCTTTACCCTGGCATCAGCCTGTGGACTGGCCAGTCTGTATGACAACCAGTCCTTCAGCCAG
>JASFLL010000290.1:0-3574 GCA_050118115.1 Thioalkalispiraceae bacterium | reverse complement strand
CTGAGTTTTCACCTCTTTAAATTATCAAAACGAGTCATTGTGGTAGTTATACGGTTTAACGGCTTAGTTAGCCCTCATTGGCTTTGCATCATTGCAAAGCCAAGATTCCGGTTGAAATTACCTAACATTAACTCTCACTCTAGCTCGACGTGAGGTATCGCCATCGTCATCATTGACGGTATATCTCAAGACATCAGAACCTCTGAAATTCAGATTTGGTGTATAAGTCACCGTACCGTCACTATTGGCAACCGCTGTACCGTTATCGGGCGGGCGTACGATGACCACCGAAGTCACATCAAGAGTACCGTCCACATCTTCGTCGTTAGCGAGAACATCAATGATTACTGGGGGTGAATTCACTGGAATACGTATCGAATCGTTGCGCGCTATCGGTGGTTCGTTAGGCGCGTCAGCGATAACGGTAATATTCACAGTGGTTACCGCACTGTCCAGACTGCCGTCATTTGCCACATAGGTAAAGCTGTCAGAAACCGCACCGGCATTTGGCGTGTATTCAAATGAACCATCGGCATTGAAAGTCAACGTTCCGTTGGCGGGTCCGCTTACCAGTGTTGCCGTCAAAGAACTGCCTTCCACATCAGTGTCGTTCGCTAGGACTCCTGGCGCAGCAACGCTCAGTGTAGAATTCGCGTTCACATCAAAAGCATCGCTTGTTGCGATTGGCGCATCATTAATCGCCGCAATGCTGATATTAACGCTTGCTGTATTACTGGTATCGACAGTACTGGAATTGTTGGTATTTACGGCATTTATCATATACGTAAAACTGTCGCTGCCGTTGAAATTCGAATTCGGAGTGAAGGTAAACGAGCCATCCAAATTCAGCGTTACGATACCGGAAGTGGGATTGGTCACGACAATAGTTTGCAAATCGATATTATTTGTAAACCAGCCGCCGCTACTGTCGTTAGCCAACAATCCAGGGGGTGGAATGTTAAGTGCGGTATCTTCATCAGTGCCGAATGTATCGTCCGCAGCCACCGGCGGTGCCGTATAGGGTACCGCTTGAGTATCCGAACCACCCTGGTTGCTGGTAGCACTGACACTGCCAGGATTGCCCCCTGGCTCGGACGCATACAAACGGTAATCAAAATTAGCATTATTGATCAAATCCATTGTCCCATAGCCTGTGAGTGTCAATACTGCTGGCGGGGTAGCCGTTGAAGCCGTTGAGTTGGCCCAGACTCTAATTTCGCTATTTGCGACGTTATACCGGGTTCTAAGAATCGTTACGGTATCGGTTACCGGAGGCACACCAGCACCCACACTTAAAAAACTTAACATGCCCCCGTCCCCTGGCAGTGCATCATTGGCTAAGTTGAGCATACGATCAAATACGGCAAAAGTGCCTTCCATTGACGGTGTAATAATGGCGTCCTTGGTTTTTCCCGCTGCTAAAAACGCGGAATATTGATCGCGCGCATAGTTATAAGGTTTACCGTCTTCGGCGACCAGTTGCATGCGCAGACCCTGCAAGACTGGAGCATGGGGCTGTAATCCCATGTTAAACATGCGCAAAAGTGTGCGATCACCGACACTACCGGCTTCCAGTGTGGCGGACGCATTATCGGTATAAGGCTCACCATTCACCAGAAAGAATTTTGGAAGATAATCTATAGTACTGGTGGTTCCTTTACCCGAACCGTAGTCGTCATTCGCAACTGCACTATGCAGTACCGGGTCAATTTCACTGTAATACAAAATTACTTCATTATTATAGGAAATACCCGGATAGACTTCGCCCGTAGCGGCGTCTTTTATGACTGCGCCGTATAATCCCATTTGAACCTGCACTGCGGGATGGGTACCACTGTGGTATGCGTAACTTCCTGGTTGTATATCGGTCCAGGTATAGGTTCCGGGCGTCCCTGGCATCGTCTCATGAGTAAAAGATCTGACCCTGCCATCAGCGTTAAATTGCGGCGTCATCGCGGTCACCTGGCCTGGGATTACGATGGATAGCGGTACTTGCTCACCGTTTAAGGTCGGTAAGTTATTGTGCAGGGTTATTTCCAACGTATTGTCACCGGGTGGTACAGTAAGCGTTTGTCCCGGTACTGTGGGTGTGTCGCATATACCATTGGTTGCCAATGCATAACCCCACATGGTAACTACCGAGTTGTCCGGCATGGTTTTAGTGGTTACGCCAGCACAAAGTTCGTAGGTCGCCGCCATGGCTTGTCCAATACCCAAGGCGAGCGCGCCGACTATTCCTGCTGGGACTATTAATTTTTTCATAATCAAACTCCTGTCCTCGTTGTTGCACTCAGCCTTAAGGAAATGGCACACCCATAGGAATATCTACAGCTGGGGGCTCAATGATGCACATGGTCATCATTCCGCCGGGGAAGATATCGTTGTTGACCAGTTCTTTCTCGGTGTGGGAGTGCCACATAAAGAACAAGCCACCGTTTAGATTCAAGCCGCCTTCTCCGGGGGGCAAATCACCAAATTCGCCAAGAAACGGGCTGCCGCTATAAAAACCGCCAAAGGTCAGATCCTGCAGTTCGGGTAAAATAACCGGGAAGGGTTTATCATGATCGGGACAATACTCGTGAGTGGTATCATCAAAATCGTCACCGTCTGTGGACACGCAGTCATGCGCTGGCGCACCATCCGCAACCGTTCCATAAATATCCCAACCCAGCTTCTCTCCTGTCCAAGTCCATAAAGCGTCGTAGGTCTGACCAGGTACTGTTTTTAAGGTGAAATCCGATACAGCCAAATCCGGTCCCGCATTTAATCCACTTTCCAGTAGGCGGCCATCGCGTCCAATCATGGTGAAATTATTGCCGTGAGTGTGAAAAGGATGCATATCTCTGCTGCCACCCACGACCCGCAACAACATGGTCTCGCCGGGATGAATTCTTGGTAATATGTTGTAAGGTTGATGTGGCATCCATGGCGCAAAAGCGGGTCCCAACGTATCCGGTCCGTTTCGCCCGTTGATAAACCATAGCACTGGATTGTAGAGCGTATTATCTACAAAATCGGCAAATCCCAATTCAACATACAAATGGACAATGGGATCCATCTCGGTCAAAACAAATAGATATTCATGATCGAATGCCGTATCAGGATGGGCGTAAGCTTGGTCAACATTGTTTGGCCGTACGATAATGGCCCCCAGTAATCCCATCTCCACTTGTATGTCCTGGCGAGTGCCGCTTTGGTACATAAAAGTACCAGGATGAGTCGCCGTGAATGTATAGGTTACAATGTCGGAAGGACCATTACTTTCCTGAGTGATGGTACCTGCCGTACCGCCGCTGGCGCTAACACCTTCTTGACCGGGAAACACCATGGAAACCGGCATGGGAAGATCGTTGGTGAGATGAATAGCAATCTCATCGCCTTGATTCACAATTAACGTGGGCCCCGGATATTGCCCCAAACCACCTTCCACTCCATAACCCCAAATAAGCAGGCTATCGCCATCGGGCGTACTGATATACCCAGACGATGCCACCAGGTTAAACTCCGTGCCGCTGATCCCGTCAATTGCGGCTTGCACTCCATAATTCGCCACTGAAAGCAACGCCATTACTAG
>JASFLL010000289.1:0-3590 GCA_050118115.1 Thioalkalispiraceae bacterium | reverse complement strand
CCAGGATGGCTTCGGCGGCATCTTTTTCCACTGCCTGCTGGCGTAATAAAACATTGGCTAGCAAGGCGGTAGTTTTAATACTGCAGTAGCGCCAGCGAATGTCATCCAGGGTAATGGCAGAAACACCGGACTTCAGTAATTCATCGTTAACTGCAAGTAAGGGTGATGACATAATAAACACGGTAGGTGTGTTGCCATCAGGAAAACTGTGATCTCGTTTGGCTACGCCACGCGTTACCTGCAGGTAAACATACTGATCTTCACCTTCATTTTGTCCGATGACTGAAGAAATTATGTCTGACCAGTCATCATCAGAATGTGGGTTTTCCAGGCGAATTGCATCAAGACTGTTTTGTAAACGTTGCAGGTGATGTTTTAAACGTAGCGGGTGTCCGCCATATGCGGGGATCACTTCATAAACGCCATCACCGAAAATAAAACCACGGTCCAGTACCGAGACCTTGGCCTGGTCAATCGGGAGGTACGAGCCATTTAAATAAACGATTTGCTGAGACATACTGAATCATTCAAACATCAGGATAGCGCTGTCAACCAGCTTGCGCCACAGGCCACCTTCTTTAACATCATGTAAGGCAATTAATGGATGATTAACCACTTCCTGTTCTCCCAGCATGACATTAACTGTACCCAGCACCTGTCCCTTTTTAATTGGCGCCTCAATCATTGCATTAACTTTCATTTCTGCCTTGACTTTATTTCGGTTACCGCGTGGTATGGTCACATACAGGGGCTCACTCACGCCAAGCTGAATCTGCTTGTCTTCACCTTTCCAGACTCGCATCGTGGTTAATGCTTTATTAGAAGGATGTAGCGGGAAGGTTTCGAAAAAGCGAAAACCGTAATTCAACAACTTGCGGCTTGTGTTTTCCCGTGCCTGCTCGGACTTTGTACCCAGTACAATAGATATAAGTCGCATATCATTTTGCCTGGCTGAGGAAATCAGGCAAAAACCGGCAGATTCGGTATGGCCTGTTTTTACACCATCCACACGATCATCACGCCATAACAAACGGTTACGGTTAAACTGGCGAATATTGTTAAAGGTATATTCTTTAATCTTGTAAAGCTGATAGTGTTCCGGGAAATCAGTTATCAGTTTGCGCGTTAATATCGCCAGGTCATTGGCTGTGGTGTAGTGTTCCTCATGAGGCCAGCCAGTACTGTTGACGAAATGTGTACCTGTCATTCCCATATTTTCTGCGTACTGGTTCATCAGGATAGCAAACTGCTCTTCACTGCCTGCAACATGTTCGGCCAATGCAATGGTTGCATCGTTACCTGACTGAATGATCATTCCCTTGATAAGTTTTTCTACCGGGATTTGCTTACCTACTTCGATAAACATCTTGGAACCTTTCATTTTCCAGGCTTTCTTGCTGATGGTAACCAGGTCATCTTCCCTCACAGTACCGTTACGGATTTCTGTAAAAACCACGTAGGCGGTCATTAGCTTGGTGAGGCTAGCCGGTTCAATACGCGCATTGGGATTTTTCTGGGCCAGCACTCGGCCACTATTATGATCCAGTAATAAGTAAGCTTCTGCAGCAATCGACGGCGGAGCGGGAACAATACTTGGTGCCGCGTTAGCAAGCTGGCTGAACAGGATAAGTAACGGTATGTAAACAAATTTTCTTATTAACATGATATTTAGTCTAGATTTTCCAACCCAAAATGAATACCTATTCTAACGTGTGTGCACGCTGAAACATAGGCATGGTTGGCAGTTTATCGGGCTGCAGAGAATTGTGCTAGCTAATCGATAACGATATGAGGTTCGGCGAAGCCAAGCTGAGAGATACGGGTAGCGAGTTGATCGGCCTGTTCAACATTGACAAGTGGACCGATACGTACGCGGTAGATGTTTTTTTCTTCACTGTAACCGGTGTTAATTGTCTGTGAGCCCAGTTCTGCCAGCAGGCGGTTGCGCAGTTGCTCGGCATTGGTTCGGCTGACAAATGCACCTACTTGCAGGAATAAACGATAGTCCGAAGACGAGGCGTTGGTGATGTCCTGTTGTGGCGCAGGTTTACGCGCCATGGTCCTGTTGCGATGGTATTCGTAAGGATCAATTGCGCGAATTTCAACGACACCAGTGCCTTGCGAGGTAATTCCCAGTTTTTTTGCCGCGGCATAGGAAAGATCAATAACCCGGTTATCGTGGAATGGACCACGATCATTGACGCGGACAATTATACTTCTGCCATTTTTCAGGTGACGTACCTCGACATAGGAGGGCAACGGCAGGGTCTTGTGTGCCGCGGTCATCTTATACATGTCGTATGTTTCACCACTTGAAGTGCGATGGCCGTGGAATTTTTTTCCATACCAGGAGGCTATGCCACGATCAACATAATTACGGCTATCACGCATGACATAGTAACGCTTGCCATGGACGACATATGAGGGTGAATTGCCGTATTTACTTCTGGGTTCGGCACGCGGAATCGCATTAGTTATGCGACGAGTATCAATATCATCGGCTGGTGCACTATCTCGATACTGGGAGTAACGGGAAGAGGAGCATCCTGTCACAAACAGGACGATGAGCAAGGTGGCGATTAGCCTGTGATGCAACGGGAACAGGCTGTTCATGTTAACTCCCTATTTGGTTTGTTAGCTTGTTAACGATAATTCTTTCTAATCTGCTCGCTCAGCTGAAAGACAGCCATTGAGTACAGTGCACTATGATTATAGCGGGAAATGACATAAAAGTTATGCCATCCGACCCAATATTCCGGACCATTTTTGGTTTCCAGCTCGATCAGGGTGCCGTTCAGGTTATCTGGCAAGCCATCAGGCAGGATTACCCCATTATCCATTAGTTGTTGCTTGGTAAAGTCCGGCTTTAGGCCATTTTCCAACAGTTTTTTATAACGCTTGCCATGCACGCGCACTTTACTGGCAATGGGCTGACCCGCTTTCCATTGATGTTTTTTAAAATAATTGGCAACGCTGCCAATGGCATCATCAGGATTATTCCATAGATCACGTTTACCATCACCATCAAAGTCAACGGCATAACGACGGAAGCTGCTGGAAATAAACTGTGGCATTCCCATGGCGCCTGCGTACGAGCCCAGTTGTTCCAGTGGATCAATATTTTCTTCACGGGTCATTAACAGGTAATGTTCCAGTTCCCTGGTAAAAAATTTACTGCGAGGCGGGTAGGCAAAGGCCAGTGTGGCCAGGGCGTCCAGTACCGGAAAACGACCTTTATGTTTTCCGTAGCGGGTTTCTACCCCGATAATGGCAGTAATGATTTCTTCCGGTACACCATAAGTTATTTTTGCGCGTGATAATGAGTTTGCATTTTTTCCCCAGAAGCGGACGCCACCTTGCAAACGATCACGGGTTAAAAAGATAGGACGGTATTCATACCAGGGTTTAGATTCTGCCGGACGCGAAATCGCTTCGATTATAGATTCATGATGATGAGCATGTTTTAAAAGATCAGTCAGGTTACCAGCATCAAACTGATGTTGTTTGTTCATTTGTTTAATAAAGTCCTGGATATTCTTGTTTGAAACATCCAGTGGACGCGTCGACGCTTGTACATTTAGTACAACAGC
>JASFLL010000288.1:0-3590 GCA_050118115.1 Thioalkalispiraceae bacterium | reverse complement strand
TCATTTCCATAAGTTTTTATATTCCGCCTTCAGGTTTGGTTATTCGCAAAGTAACTATTCAAAGAGATCAGAAAGTTCAGGGCCCGGCACCGGTACCCCAAAGCCATAGCGCATGATGATGTACAGGGCTGCCGTCAGGGCAATCGTTACCACGATCATCTGGAGCCATTTGCGGCAGCCAATGGCGTATTGAAAAATCATCAGGAAGACTAAAGATCCTATGATGTAACCAATGTAGTCGATGACAATCACCAGCAGCACGCATGGCAGCATGGTGTAGGCAAGGTGTTTCATCTTTAAGCGTCCGACCTGTGTGAAGCCACCGCCGTCTTTCATGTCTTCGGGAAATTCGGTTTCCTCGGCACAAACAGGCTTGTTGGTATACACCGCCACGGCAACCCGTATCAGGGACAGGATCGCCATGACCAGCATGACGCAGACCGACACAATCGGCACCAGTGCCGGTGAGGCACCGTAACCGGGATAGGCCGGTGTGTAGTTGGGAATGGCCCAGCTGAGCATCACTATGCAAAATACGACGATCACCAGATAGGCGATAGTGTCTCGTTTGATCCTTGTCACGTGTTTTACCTCTTTACCTGTCTTACGCCGGGCGCCATGCCACCGAACCGGAACCAGGTTCTGGTCCGGCGGCCACCGTAACGCTCCGGGCTTATTTCATTTTCGCCTGCTTGCCAAAGGTCGCGTATAACTCCTTCTGTTTCTTGTCGACGTATGCCTGCCCCCACTTCACGGGTCGCATCAACAGGTTTTTGGTGATGAAGTCCTGGGTGTCCTTGTCGTTCGCCAGCTTGTCAGTTGCAGCCAGGATTTTAGCTTTTACTTTCGGATCCAGACCTTTCGGTGCAACCAGGGCGACAAGCATCTCTACCTGTTCGTCATAACCCTGTTCACGCAAGGTTGGTACATCAGGAATCGGCGGCAGACGCTCACCCAGTGCTGCCGCGATCAACTTGATGGTGCCCGCTTCCACGTGCTTGTAAAGAATGGCACCGACGTAACCGACGTCAGCGTGACCACCGGTCACCGCCTTGATTACAGATGGACCGCCTTTGGATGGAATCAGTGACAGATGCACGCCTTCCTTCTTGGCGATGCGCATAATCGCGTCGCGATCATCGGCACCGTGGAACATGGCCACCATGGCCTTGTTATGTTTCTTGTGCCAGGCGAAGGCTTCTTTCAATGTATTCCAGGGCTTGTCCGCCTTGGAAATGAAACCACTGGAGTTCAGTGCAACCATGGTCAGGTAGTCGAAGTCCTCGGGCTTGTACATCTGCTTGGCATGGTGCGGCGCATAGGTATAGGCCGTCAGCGAGGTCACACCGAGGGTGTAACCATCGGGCTTGGCCCTGCTGAGCTCGGTCGCCATCACGGTTCCGTGGGAACCGGTCACATTCTTCACGTTGATGGGCTGTCCCAGGATTTTGCTCATGCGCTGAGCCAGGCCACGGGTCAGTCGGTCGATCTGTGCGCCGGGCTGGGTCATGGTCATGAATGTAATGGGACGGCTCGGGTATTCCGCCGCGCTGGTGCTGGTGGCGGCCACAGCCATTATCAGGCCGATTCCAAGGTTTAAAAATTTTCTCATCGTAATCCTCCGCGTTTTAGATATTTTCTAATCCGCACCTTCAACTGTAAGGAACGGCCTTTTCTTTGTTGCTAAATACTAACGAACGTACTTGTTCTGTTTATCGCTCAAGAGAAACCGGCCTGGTTGAACATCAAGTTCCAGACCTTACCTTTTAAAATTGAAAATTCACTACCGAAAGAAAACTTCAGGTTGTCGTTGACAGGACCTTGCTCTCCAACACGTTTGATATTACTCACAAACGCCTCCCGGGTTTAAGATTGCAACTCGTTGTTCTTTATGACTTTTGCACCAGGTTAATCCTGGTCTAAAGACAAGCGGACAACAAGCAAAGTAGTTCAACTATTCTATAATAGTTGTTTAGTTTCCTGTCTGTCGTGTACACGACATAAAAACAATAAATAAACAGCAACTATATTAATAACTATAAGTATTCATAAATGCTAATATCTTAATAACAACAGCGGGGGATAATAGAAGCGTCAGGAATAATGAATTAACTTATACAAATAATACTGATAAGTTAATGAAACCTGAAAATTATAAAACTATAAATGGAGAACAGCG
This sequence comes from Thioalkalispiraceae bacterium, assembly GCA_050118115.1. GTDB lineage: Bacteria > Pseudomonadota > Gammaproteobacteria > UBA6429 > Thiohalophilaceae > SZUA-24. The sequence continues at coordinate 1,411 of JASFLL010000288.1, read as the reverse complement.
TGGAGCAGCTTTGGTATACACAACAGACGGATTATTTATCCCAGTTAAGTGCTAACGACCGTAATGATCTGGTTGCCCTGGGTAAAAGGCATAGCTATGAAAAACATGACCTTATCTTTCAGGCTGGCTCGCCTGGCGACTATGTTTACCTGCTATCAAATGGGCGAGCCAAAATCTATCAGCTTTCTCCAACAGGTAAAGAGGTCATCCTCTGGTTTTGCTTTTCCGGAGAGATGTTTGGTATGGCTGAAGTCTGTCGGCGTGGTCAGCGTGAAGTCTACGCCCGCGCCTGCAGCAGAACAGATGTGATCAAGGTCAGCCAGAAAGCCTTCAAGGAATTTCTTGCGACGCATAGTGAGGCGGCCATGTTAACAATAGATTTATTGTCATGCCGCATGCGTGCACTTGGTGATATGTTACTGAACCTGGCCTCAGACGATGTCATGTCACGTTTAATAAAATTACTCACCCGCCTGAGCAACCGTTATGGAAAATACGAGGGCAATAATATTATTCTTGATATTCCCCTGACTCACCAGGAAATTGCCGACATGATTGGCGCATCCCGACAAACGGTAAGCAGTTCAATTAGTGCGTTAAAGAGACGGGGTTATCTCGACATAGAGAATCACTGTATCCATATCAAGGATTCCCAGTCACTGTTTAATTTCAAGAACATTGATCATTTGACGGCTACACATGTAACGGTCATGTAGGGCATTAGACATTGAAGCGGAAATGCATCACGTCGCCATCTTTAACGATGTAGTCTTTTCCTTCCAGGCGTAACTTCCCGGCTTCCTTGGCACCGCTCTCACCATTGTACTGAATGAAATCATCATAACTGGTGACTTCGGCGCGGATGAAACCTTTTTCAAAATCAGTATGGATCACACCGGCTGCCTGTGGTGCCGTAGCCCCGACTTTCACTGTCCAGGCACGTACTTCTTTGACGCCCGCCGTAAAATAGGTTTGCAGACCGAGTAAAGTATAACCGGCGCGAATCACCCGGTTCAGACCCGGCTCGTCCAGGCCCATCTCATCCAGGAATTCCTGCTTTTCATCATCAGCAAGCTCGACCATCTCCGCTTCGATAGCAGCACACACCGGTACTACCGGTGCGCCCTCGGCTTCGGCCATGTTACGCACGGCATCCAGTTGCGGATTATTTTCAAAACCATTTTCGTCCACGTTGGCGATATACATGGTGGGCTTACTGGTTAATAAAAATAAATCACGGATCAGCGCCTTTTCTTCTTTTTCTAACTGGAGTGCGCGCACCGGCTTGCCTTCATCTAATTGAGCTTTTACTTTTTCGAGCACAACTAATTTGGCTTTTGCGTCTTTATCACCGGACTTGGCAACCTTGCTGGTGCGTTGCAGCGCTTTATCAACTGATTCCATGTCGGCC
>JASFLL010000287.1:0-3600 GCA_050118115.1 Thioalkalispiraceae bacterium | reverse complement strand
TACCTAATGGATCAATAATCCTGCCTGTTAAATTATCTCCCACGGGAATATCAAGTGTGTGATGGGACAGATAAACGGTCGTACCCGCGGATAGCTGGTCAGTTTCATGTAATAAGACTGCGCCAATAGCTTCATTGGTTAGTTCAAATACAACTCCACGACTTCCATCGTCAAATAATAGAATTTCGTCCATGGCAGCCGTGGGCAAACCGCTGATCCAGGCTATACCGTCACCAACAGAAACAACGTTGCCTACTTCAGTTAAACGTACCGCGGGCTCATACTGTTCCAGCCAACTATCGATTTGCTGGAAAATACTGGATTTTCTATCAGGTTCCTGTTTCATTTATATACAGTTTTGCATATCCGTTTAATTCATCCTGTAAGTTCAGACCTAAAACCAGAGATCCTAAAGTGATACGCAGGCCAGCTATCAATTCCTTCTTCTGGCTATATTCAAACGGAATCGATCTCTCGCATAACTTTTCGAATGATGCGGATAATTTCTTTTTCTGGTCATCAGTCAGCGGGAACGTGCTGGTTACAACAATTTTTTCCAGTTGCTGTTTGCATGCTTTAGATAACTCTTTTTTCTGTTCCTCTGAAATTTGGCCTAGTTGCTCCAGTAATAATTCACACAAACTTCCCTCTAACTGCTGTGTAGCCACGCTTTTTAAAACTTTGGCTGCAAAATGCGCGCCCTGTGCCAGTGATTTTTTCTGGTACATTTCAGCTAACTCCAGTTGACGGCGTTGTTCAATGACATGTAACTTTTCTCTTTCATCCTCAAGCTCAGTGTTTAATTTTTCAATTAGCGTCTTTCTCTTGGCCTGAATTTCCTGTTGCAAATCCCCCTTGATTTTCTGTTTTTCAGATTCCCATTCATCAAGGCGGCCTTCATATTGCTGTTTTATCGCCTCAGCGTCTGATTGCTTCTTTTCTGCTTCGGTAAGTGTCTGCTCAATACTTTTACGACGCTTTTCGACAATATCAAGAATTGGGTGATATAAAAAATGCTTCAGGATCCATACGAGGATCAAAAAATTGACAATTTCCAACAGGAATGTTGACCAGCTTAATTCCAATTGAGCTATCTCCTAAATTAAGGATTTATTTTGTTAATAAATATTCGAGCAACGGATTGCGGAAAAGAATAATCAAAACAATTACAAGCACGTAAATCGCTAGTGACTCGATCATGGCAAGACCTATGAATAATGTACGCATTATTGCGCGCTCAGCTTCCGGCTGCCTTGACAGGGCGTCCATTGCGCGACTAATCGCTAAACCCATTGCTACGGCAGGTAACATGACGCCAAGAGAAATACCTATAATGGCGGCTACTGTAGATGCCGTTGTAAATGTGGACATGTCAGTCATAATTTACTCCTCTTTTAATTGCTGACGAAGTTGTTGAGATTGGATTCCACCAGCCACATATACAAGGGCCAGCATACCAAATATATATGCCTGAACCAGTGCCTCAATAATATGCAGCATTAAGATTGGTACCGGCGCAAGGAAACCAGCAACGAATAATATCAGCAATGCCGCCATTTCCAGGCTCATCATATTGCCGAATAAACGAACAGCCAGGGCAACGGTACGAGTAATTTCACTGACCAGATGGAAAGGTAACAGTATGGGGCTTGGCGTAAGATAATGGTGCAAATAACGCTTTAAACCCTGAGTTTTGATTCCAAACCAGTGCACTGATAGAAAAACCAGGATGGCCAGGGCGGCGGTTGCAGATAAATCGCGAGTCGGGGAATGCACGCCAGGAATCAGGCCGCTAAGATTTGCTATAACAAGAAAGATCCAGATGCTCGCGATAAACGGCAGTAATAGTTTTGCCTGCTGTGGTGCAATCCCAATGATTGCGGATTCTATTGTAACAACAATTGCTTCTATAGCGGTTTGTAGCCGACCAGGCTGTAATGACAGGTTTCTGGTAAAAATCCAGGAAATCAGCCCGAGCGCCAGGATAATTATCCAGGTTGTCACTACCGTATCTGTAATAACAACTGGCCCAATAGAAAAGGCAAAATTACTGCTTAAACCTGATTCACTCATGCTGTTTCTTCACTTACTCTTTTATATATAAATATACATTTATTCCGCCAATAAGGACGCCAGTTATTATCAGGCTAATCGTCCAGCGAATCGAATAACCTGCCAACTGACCATCCAGCCAGTGACCTAAATAGGCGCCAACAACGACCGGCAAAACAAAAATTAATCCAAGTGTTCCTATATATATTGTTTGTGCAATTAATGTCTGCTGTTCTCGCTCGGCTTTTTTCATGCGTTTCGCCTGGCGTTCAATTTCTTTTTTTAAATCCTTTTCTGTAGTCATGGGTTGCTACGTCCTATCTCCCACAAACGCCTCAGGACAGTCTCTTCCATTGTGCGTAAACATTTTTTTTGTTCGTGAAGCTGCGTTTCTTCTTTGAGCAATTGTGCTTCCAGTGCTGTGCTGATGCGCATATAATCGTTATCGATAAGGAAGTGTCGCGTAGAAACAATCAGTTCGTTGTTATTAAAATATACAAGTGCTCCAGGTGTGGCGATATATTGCCAGGGCTGTTCGGCAATACGAAATCGTGACAGGCCCATTACCAGCACGGTAATCATACGTATATGATTTGCCAGAATACCAAAACTGCCACTTTTATCCTCACCAACAAACGAACTCACACCTTCGAATTGTTCTGAATGAGTCGTATCTTGTAATGTTAGGGTAAATCCCGTCATACTTCTTCCATAGTGCCGCGCATGTAGCACTTTTCTTCAGGTATTTCGTCATATTTGCCCTGTAAGAATGCATCACAATCTGCCAGTGTTTGTTCTAATGAGACTGAGACACCGGGAATACCCGTATGTGATGCCGTTACCCACAAAGGCTGGGTAAGATAACGTTGTATTTTACGCGCGCGCAGCACTATTTTTTGATCTTTTACTGAAAGTTCCTCGATGCCCAGCATCGCAATAATGTCTTCTAGTTCATGATAGCGCGCCAGGTGCTCGCGTACACCTTCCGCAATTGCATAATGACGTTTTCCTAACGTATAGATATCCATCATTTTACTCGCTGAGTTTAAAGGGTCTACTGCAGGATAAAACCCTTTGCCCGCCTGGTTGCGCGTCAATATAATAGTGGTATCGAGATGACTTAAAATAGCGCTAACAGCTGGATCGGTCATATCATCTGCAGGGACATAGACTGCCTGTACCGAAGTAATGGAACCCTCTCTGGTTGACATTATACGGTCCTGCAACTCAGCGACTTCAGTAATGAGAGTAGGTTGATAACCCACGGTTGCCGGCATTCGACCTAACAGACTTGAAACTTCACTGCCGGCCTGAACAAAGCGATAAATATTATCCATGACAAACAGTACTTCTTTTTGCATGGAATCTCGTAAATATTCTGCATAGGTCAGTGCGGACAGGCCAACCCGAAACCGAACGCCTGGCGATTCGTCCATTTGCCCAAAAATCATTAATGTTTGTGGCATGACGCCCGCATCCTGCATCTCATGCCATATTTCATGTGCTTCGCGCATGCGTTCACCGACTCCAGCAAAGACAGAGACACCC
>JASFLL010000286.1:0-3601 GCA_050118115.1 Thioalkalispiraceae bacterium | reverse complement strand
TTGGAATTAAATAGCTCAATCTTGTCTATAATCTTAGTGAATGGCTCAGACTCTCACCATTCTCAGTTACATATCACAATGTAAGGAGGTGTAGTATGAGACGGCGTTTGTATTTCCTTCTCCCCAGCGTTCAGAGTGCCAAAGTTGTCCACAATGAATTATTGCTCGCAAAAATCGATGAGCGACACCAGCATGTTATCGCCCGTGATGGAACCGACCTTGACGACCTTCCAGAAGCGGATATCCGGCAGAAATCTGATATTGTCCATGGCCTGCAGCTCGGAGTTGTCATTGGTGCCTTAACCGGCCTGGTCCTTGCGGGTATCGCATTGATGCTCGATATGATCGTCCCCGGCATCGAAGCCTGGTCAGTTGCATCCCTAACGGGTGGCGGTGCCTTCCTGGGTGCATTTGCATCAACCATGATTGCTATCAATATCGGTAATACCCGTTTGACCCAATTTAAGCCAGACATCGAAGCAGGACGAATTCTGTACATGGTTGATGTCAAATTTCAGCGTATCGAAGAAATTAATCAACTGGTCAGATCCCATCACCCCGAAGCAGATATGCGTGGAGTGGACCCCCAGATTCCTGCATTTCCTTAATCCACTACAACAACGGACTAATAAGGGCGGTATCCCCGCCCTTTTTATTTGCCTGTTTAGTTTTTTTAAATTATATCCGTTAAAATATCCCAGAACTTACTACATACAATTTTTTGCACTTTTAACTTCAAACAAGGGTACTCATGTCAGAAAAAACCATACTTGTAACGGGAGGCGCTGGATATATTGGCAGCCACACAGTAAGACAGCTGGGCGAAGCAGGAGAAAAAATTGTCGTATTAGACAACCTGTCAACAGGCTTTGAAAAAGCAATCTTGTATGGAGATTTTGTGCGCGGTGATACCGGTGACAGTGATCTGGTTGCAAAAGTATTAAAAGATTACGATGTCGATACCGTCATTCATTTTGCGGCCCATACCGTGGTACCCGAGTCGGTTATCAATCCCTTGAAGTATTACTGGAACAACACCTGCAGTACCAGGAATTTATTGGAGCAATGTAACATACACGGTGTCCAGAATTTTATTTTCTCCTCAACTGCTGCAGTCTACGGCACACCCGAATCAGGCTATGCCAGTGAAGACACTCCAAAGGCACCAATCAATCCTTATGGCACATCCAAGTTAATGACAGAGATGATGCTCAAGGATGTAAGCAAATCTTCTAATTTAAACTACGTTGCATTACGTTACTTTAATGTTGCAGGATGCGATCCGGAAACACGAATTGGACAGAGCACACCAAATGCGACTTTACTGTTAAAGGTTGCCTGTGAATCGGCGGTAGGTAAACGCCCGGAAATTTATATTTTCGGTACTGATTATCCTACTGACGATGGAACCGGCGTACGTGACTATATTCATGTGGAAGATCTTGCCGATGCACATTTACGCGCACTGGATTATTTGAGAGCTGGTGGCGAATCGACTGCCCTCAATGTAGGATACGGTCATGGGTATAGTGTTAAAGAAATGCTTGACGCAGTAGAAAGAGTTGATGGCAAGCCTCTTAATATAATTGAAAAAGAAAGACGCGCAGGTGATCCGGCAATTTTAATTTCAATTGCTGATAAAATAAAAACCGAGCTAAACTGGTCACCAAAATATGATGACCTGGACACTATTGTAAAGACCGCACTAGATTGGGAATATAAACTACGAGACAATCCCTCCGGCTTTATCAAGTAGAAGCAAAGTGCACTTCTTAACATCTACTGCAAAAGGAACTATAAAAAGATTATTCCCACCTCAGACAGAGGCAGTAATTTTACCCATTGCCGATTATACTTCCGAGCTCTCACCAGAAGAATTCAAAATCATTGAAGCTACCAGCAACAAACGTCAACAGGAATTTTCGACAGGACGCATGTGTGCCAAAATAGCGCTGGCTGCCATAGATGTTCATGATATTTCAATATTAACTGGTGACAATCGCGAACCAATCTGGCCTGACAGTATAATTGGAAGCATATCTCATTGTAGAGATTTGGCTGGCGCAGTGGTCAGCAGTAGTCCGCAAATCAGTTCCATTGGCTTTGATGTTGAAAACATTAAACCGTTAAAAAATGATATCAGTAGAATTATTTGTACTGAAAAAGAAAAAAACTTGATTAAAGAACAAAATGATTACCCCTATGAAACTATTGTCTTGCTCCACTTCAGCATAAAAGAAGCCGTGTTTAAATGTATCTATGCAGAATCACACATCAGGATTGGATTTAAAGACCAGCAGCTTTTTCGCGATAGCAGCACCAAGCAAATTGAGGTCAAACTGGATCCTACAAAAACAAATGCAAAAGTGAACTTACATTATGAAATCACCAGTACACATATATTTACATGTGCCTGGATTAACAAAGCTGACTAATCCGGCATTCAAGTCTGTTTCATATACTTATCTATTTTTTCAAAAACCAGAAATTATTTTGCACGTCCAGTTACTTTTTCAGCTGGATATGTTTAATGGCGACTCATGCATGTAATCTGGGGTTGGCACATTAAAATAAGATAATATAGTTGGAGCGATACTCATCAACGATATTTTTTCATTCACAATTTTATGCTTTCCATTCATTATCCATAGAACGCCATCAGGATGATGTTTTCCACTTCGCATACTATGAATCATATAAAACATTTTTCCAAATTCCACTTCGGAATTATCAGCCGCATTTTTCAATGACTTTTTCTCCAGCCCGGCATTTGTAAGGCGACAGCCCGCAAAAACACTATCGCCATTAACACCAGCACCGATCGCCTGCTCACCTTCAAGTTTTAAACTAGTTAGCTTATCCGCAATTTCTTTGGCCTGTTCAGCGCTGGCACAATCGATGTGAAACTGTTCAGCCATCACCGGTTTGACCGAAACATCTTGTGTATCAACACCAGCAAAATTAAGTAAGGCTTCAAAATTACTGGGTCGATAGGTGCATTTGGTTGTATCCGTCCAGGGTTGTTGACTTAGAGCTGTACACAGAACCAGAAGCGCATCTGGATAATCCTTCATAAATTGACCAATGACTTCATCCTGAGCCTTATAACCATACAGGATGGCAGTCTTCAAGGATTCATGTTCTGAATCTGCGGGAGGCACATCAAATTGTTCAGGTTCCATGTTTCGCCAATAATAATGCTGATAGTGGGCAACACTGTTACAGAAGAAAGTAGCAAACTCGACATCAAAATGCTTGTTTAGCGATTTTGCTACATCATACTGAATAAAGTCTAAAGTACTAGGACGCCGCCATGTAACACCATTATCACGCTTTTCATCAATCAATTGTTTAATTGTTGTGATCGCTGTTTTAAAACTTAACCCATTACGAAGTAAAAATTTTCCAAATTCCGTTGCGCTGGTATTAGCTCCGTCATCGTCACGGGATGATTCCTGAACTTTTGATGCTACAAAGTTATAAAAGGGGCGTAAATTTTCCGGATACGGTGCCGAGTTTTTATCCCATGGATCAGGCACCATGTAGCCATTTAATTTAGTATAATTGGTATTCATGCTGGACATGACACCAACATGAACTC
>JASFLL010000285.1:0-3607 GCA_050118115.1 Thioalkalispiraceae bacterium | reverse complement strand
ATCACCCTGCACCGTAGCACGAATCGGTTCGCCGGAAACACCCAAGCCTTCGAGATAGAGCCGTTTACCTGCCGCCACAAGGTCATTTGTTGAGCCTTGAGCTGGCGAGCCGCCGGCGAGGACGAGCGCCAGTACCCACGTGAATACGTGAATCCTGAGGAAAGGCACAACTAACATCTAATTATTGTATTACCGTCCTCGCCTGTTCCGCCAAGGCGATTCCGCTACCCAGCCCCTCAAGTCGCACCCATTGGCTGTCGCCTTGTGAGCGCAGGAGTGTGATCGGGCGATGGTTCGTTTTCGAGCCTGTCCAGGCATCGAAAGTACGTAGTACACGTTCCACATCCGCGGGGCTGCCGGTGAGGAATTGCCAACCCGTAGTGGCGTCGAAACGCTTGGCATATTGAGCCAGCACTGCAGGGGTATCGTGCTCGGGGTCGATGGTGATGGAAACGAGTTGGATACGGTCAGCCTCGGATCCCAGCTCCTTGCGCATCTGGGCGAAGGTAGCGGTCATGACCGGGCAAATCGTGGTGCAGGTGGTGAAGATGAAATTGACAGCGACGGGATGACCGCCTGACAGGAGCGTGCGCAGCGCCACCGGAGTACCGGAATCGTCGACAAGCTCAACGTCGGGTACGGCGTAGTTTTCCATACTTACCTTGAAGTCCGACTTTGCCGACTTAGCCAAGGCGGCACGGTGGGCCGCATGTTCGTCTGCCGACATTGCATGCATTGTGTTCTCACCATGATCGCCCATGCTGTGCATGGCGTGATCACCGGCGCTCGCATGTTCTTGCATATGCATGCTGTGATCACCGTGTGCTGCATGGTCATGCATGTTCATTTTATTGTGGTCACCGGCGGCCGCGTGGTCATGCATATCTGACTGACCCCATGCCAGCGCAACACTGCCGATCAAAAGCGTAAGTCCGATTAGCGGGAACTTGAGCCTGTTAATTGTCATAACGTTACCTCTCTGAGTTTTATAACAGAGCCTTTTTGATAGAACCCTTTTTGATAGAACCATGGTTAGCGCTGGCAGTCGCCGGCATCGCGAAGCGCGAGTCATCGATCTCTGGGTTGACGGTCACGCTTTCCACGGTAAGAAAGTGGGATTTCGGATCGCCCTCGGTTGTCGTTTCCTGGCGGTGCGCTATAAGCAGTCCGTTCTGTTCCTTCCAGTCCGAATAAACGGTCTCTACACGTCGCTTGTGCCCGGCAATGGTACGCAGGGCCTCCATTTTGATTTCCAGTGCGGTTTGGGCATCGAGGTAAAGCCAACGCACTCCGCCCTTGGCCAAGGTTAATTTAAGCTTGATGGCATCCCGTCCCCCAACCGTTTCATGTCCAAGCACTTCCACGTCGGTTCCCCGGTCCGCATAGTCGTACAGCAGACCATAGAGGTCGGTCGAGTCTGCGGTTTCGCGCAGTTCTACCTTAGTCATGGGTTCGGCTATGTCACGCCCACGAAACGGCGCAACTTTCCAACCACTACGACCGTCGGCACACTGCAATGCAGTCTGCTCATCAAAAACGAATTCGAAACACATTTTGCTGGGCCGTTTCTGCTCGAGCACATAGGGCACAACCATACCCTGGCCCAAGTCCATGCGCCCTGTGAGCCTCAATGAGGTCACGTCTTGCCATGCCTGCAATCCACCGCGCGCGGCGATGTTTCGAGCGACCAGACCATTAACGATGCGCGCCTCTTTCAGCCCACCGAAGTTGTAGATAAGCAATGCCCCTGTCACAGATAACACCAGGGCGAGCGCGATAGTGATGACTTTATTATTCGACATATTTTTCAACATAGTAAATTTCGACATGGTTAATCTCCTGGTTGCCGTTACCGTACGACGAGCCCGTCGGCACGGAAATCGCCGATATCAATGCTCACCTGGTCACCCGGTTTCACCAACTTACCAGGATTGGCAAAGAACATCCAATACGTGGTCCCGGCATGCGGTGTGTTCGAGTTACGCAGTGCACCGGTTTTGGCCGGAGTTGGCACAATCAGTTTTGCCCCGCTTTTGGCATGGGTCAAAATCGGCTTGGACTGGCGCTCGAACAACGGCTTGGCCTTATCGGCGTCCAGCACCTTATAGCGGAACTCCAGCATGTAACCCGCCGAGGTTTCGCGGACGAAAAGCACCTCGACACCCCACTGCCGTTTCATAAAGGTGTTTTCGCGCGGATGATGGACATGATTAGGCGCTACTGATGAGGCAACAGTAACGCCTTTTTCAGCCGCCCCCGCGAGCACCTGAGTCGCAGGCGCAAAAGTGATTGTCAAGGCAAGACCGACTGCCCGTAATCCTGCGAGCTGAAGCTTGTCTTTTCGGTATGTCCGTCCGGGACAAAATGTCCCGGACGGAGTTAAGTAAGACTTCATATCAAATCCTCAGCAGACTACTGTACTCGTTCATCGGCACCACGGTCGACTGCCCCATTTGGTCCGTTCCCTTTCGGCCGAGGATCGCCATCGATGTCGAGATCCGGCACGTTGCTACCATTGCTGACCGCATTATTCAGACCGGCCGAATTGGCTCCGATATGGTAGTCCCAAGGTGCACTGGCGGCAGGCCATGCCAGGGTCAGCGGTCCGTAACGTACGTCAATAAAGTTTCCGCCTTCGCCGATAGCTGGTGTCGCCAGGATCGGTCCCGGGGTGCTCAGGGTACGGGCACCGTTGCAGTAATCATTGAGAAAGTCCGGATCACCCGACAGGTTTGAAGCATCGTAACCCGTGGTGCTGGTCAGGATCGAGCTTTGCGGAGCCATGCTCAGCGTCGTAGAACCCAGGACACCAAGATCCCAGTACTGTGCACCCGCACCGCAATCACCGACGAAAGCCTGGGCCAGTTCAGGTAGCAATCCAGTGGCACCGGATGTCAGAGTACCGAAATGGAATGCCCGGTTATGCCAGATGATGTTATTCAACAGCTGCTGAGGTTCAGAGTACACCGTATTGTAGACCGAATAATCAATACTAGTAGTCGTCGGGTCGAGCAGCTTAAGCGCGCTCACCGCATTGGCCAAACCCATACTGTTCAGTTCGGCAACAATACCGGCCGGTTGTGCGGCAGACGACGTGTTGTTCACGATCAGCCCGCCCACGGTCGCCGTGCTGTCATTGTTCGAGACCGTGTTGTTCACGATCGTGGCATTGACTGTATCCTGCAGAGCGATACCACCACCCGAGTAGGCCGCCACGTTATTCACGACCATGTTATTGGTCATCGTGATCTTCCATAGTGGATGTGTTGCCGTTGCTTCGCTTCCGTTGACCAGCGTGGTGCGAATACCGCCACCATGTCCACTGGCGGCAGTATTGCCCTGGATCAGGTTGCTGTCGATCGCGACATTACCGGAACCCAGTGTCAGCGCGCCGCCGTTGCCCGGCTCACCGCCGACGCTGATACCGCCACCACTCTGGGTAAAGCTGTTATTCAACGACTGGTTGAACACGATCGTGTTGGACTTGATTACACCCATATTGCTGACACCCAGGTGCCCGATACCGGCACCGTCACCTGCAGTAAAGTTACCGCAGATAAAGTTATTGGCAACGGTGTAACGCAATGAACCCGTGTTGATCGATACA
>JASFLL010000284.1:0-3609 GCA_050118115.1 Thioalkalispiraceae bacterium | reverse complement strand
AACTTTCATCAAAGGCTGATTGACGGCCTTTGCCTGCGACCATCCTGTTAGTTTTTCTGCCTCTGTATTCATAAGCTGGATAACACCCGTGCTATCTGTTGTTATTACTGCATCACCAATCGAACTTAGGGTAACGAGCGCTTGCTCTTTTTCCAGGTATGCCTCTCTTGCCGTCGATGCTGTACTACGAATAACATGGATAGCAATCCAGAGTACAATGATGAATGAAATAAAACCTAACAACATGATTGTTATCTGAGTTTCATCATATTCCTGATTCAGTAAATGAAGTTGTTCGTTGATTTTATTTCTTATGTAGAGTTGATATTGACCGATGATTATAAAGACCTCATTTTGCATCGGAATAGCTTTTGAAATGAGCAACTTTTTTGCTTTCTCAATCTGGTTTGCCTGTACCAGATCAACAATTTTATTTTGTACTGGAACCGTCTCACCGGAACGTCTGCCCTGTTGTTCGATGAAGTCGATTTCTTGTGGTGTCATATTAAGTTTCAATAATTCCGATCTGACCCTGGCAAATCGCGCTCCCTGTTTATTGAATTCAAGAAACCAGCTATCACGCTCAAAAGGATCTTCAAGGCTTACCATATTGAAAAGGCACAGACTACGTTCACGTGCTGCACTACGCATTTGCGTCAATAAGTCAGATTTTCGTGATTCATTGATTAGAATATTATTGAATTTGTCATGGCTGCTTCGGCGTTCTTCCACGCCAAAAATGAGGGTCGCCGTACCCAGAATCAGGCTGACAGCAAAACCAATAACCAGGATACGAATCCCGTAGCTTACTCCTGGTGAAGTTTTCGATGCTTTAGTGGAAGACATATTCTTATATATTATGGTGTATTATTACCTCAGGAAAATGATGCACCTGGCTTCATTATACAAATATCACTTACAATCTGGGCAAGACGCGGCTCTAATAACAAAGTACAATAGAAAACTATGTCAGGAAACAGTTTTGGTAAAATTTTCACCATCACCAGCTTTGGCGAAAGCCATGGACCGGCCCTTGGTTGTATTATCGACGGTTGCCCCCCTGGCCTTGAATTGAGTGAGGCGGACCTGCAACAGGATCTCGAACGTCGTAAACCGGGAAAAACCCGTCATACCACACAACGGCGGGAAGATGATGTTGTCAGGATACTCTCTGGCGTTTTTGAGGGTAAAACTACGGGTACCCCCATCGGCCTGATGATCGAGAATACTGACCAACGCTCAAAAGATTACTCTAACATACTGGATCGTTTCCGTCCTGGCCATGCCGATTACACTTATTTGCAAAAATACGGTTTGCGCGACTATCGCGGTGGAGGGCGTTCCTCTGCACGGGAAACTGCGATGCGGGTGGCCGCTGGTGCGATTGCTAAAAAATATTTACAGGAAAAATACGGAATAAAAATCCGTGGTTATATGGCGCAGTTGGGGCCGATATGCGCAGACAAGTTTGACTGGGATGCTGTTGAACAAAATCCCTTCTTTTTTCCAGATGCAGACAAAGTCACTGAACTGGAAACTTATATGGATGCCTTGCGTAAGGAAGGTAATTCTGTCGGTGCAAGAATTAATGTTGTTGCGACAGGTATGTTTCCCGGCCTTGGCGAACCGATTTTTGATCGACTCGATGCAGATATCGCCCATGCCATGATGAGCATTAATGCGGTAAAAGGTGTGGAAATAGGGGCAGGTTTTGAATCTGTCACGCAAAAAGGGACGGAGCATCGTGATGAAATGACGCCACAAGGGTTTTTATCGAATCATGCCGGTGGTGTGTTAGGTGGAATTTCATCCGGTCAGGATATTGTTGTCAGCATTGCTCTTAAACCTACCTCCAGTATTCGCCTGCCGGGTAAAAGTATCGATCTAGAGGGGAATCCCGTTGAAGTTGTCACCACCGGACGTCACGACCCATGTGTTGGAATCCGGGCAACACCAATTGCAGAGGCGATGCTGGCGATCACCCTGATGGATCATGTCCTGCGACATCGTGCGCAAAATATGGATGTAAACGTAACTACACCTGTTATTCCTGCACAAAAGGATTAATTGCGGGATGTCACCCGTTTCTTCAGCGACGCCATACTGGCGACTCTCAGGTTTTTACTTTTTTTATTTCGCCAGTCTGGGCGCTTTTATTCCATATCTTGGACCCTACCTGAAATCTCTGAAAATCTCCGAATTCCAAATTGGTGTGATTATTGGTATCACCATGGCAACCAAGATCATTGCACCAAATATCTGGGGATGGATCGCTGATCATTCCGGTAAACGTATGCTTATTATTCGCCTGGGATGTTTCTTTGCTGCCTTGACTTTCCTGGGCCTGCTAATCGAGCAAACGTATTTCATTGTCATCCTGGTTATGACGGTATTCAGTTTTTTCTGGAATGCAGCCTTACCCCAGTTTGAAGCGACAACCTTTAGTCATCTTACTGACAGGGAAGAACGATACAGTTCGATTCGCCTGTGGGGTTCGATCGGGTTTATTATCGCGGTCGTGATCCTTGGTTATGTATTCCAGGTATTACCCTATTCGGCGTTACCTTATTTTGTATCTGCTCTGCTGATCGCAATCTGGCTGATGAGTATGACCGTGCCTGAATCTGCAGCCGGTCATCTAACCCTGGATCACGAACCCTTAAAAAAGACATTGAGTAAACCTCATGTAATCGGATTGCTGGTAGGCTGTTTCTGCATGCAGGCAAGCCATGGTCCTTATTACGCATTCTACAATCTCTACATGCAAAGCTTTCAGTATTCGAGTAGTGCAATAGGCTGGCTTTGGGGAGTCGGCGTTACGGCTGAGGTAATTCTATTTTTATTCATGCACAAAATATCTATCCGTTATCACCTGCCGGATTTACTCATGATAAGTTTTGTGCTGGCAATATTGCGCTGGAGTTTGATCACATTCTTCCCTGCACATGTTCCTGTAATGATTTTTGCACAATGTTTACATGCTGCGACATTCGGTTTATATCATGCAGCCGCGATTCGACTTATCCACCAGTTCTTTCGTGGCCGCCATCAGGGTAAAGGCCAGGCACTTTATAGTAGTGTCAGTTATGGTGCAGGCGGAGCACTCGGCAGTCTTTATGGAGGCTTTGCCTGGGACTACATCGATCGCTCCTGGGTGTTTGCAGGCTCGATCGTGTTTTGTGTGATCGGTTTGTGGATGATATACCGCTATGTGAAACCGGGGATGAAATCCCGACAAGAAATAGGGTGAAAAATTACGAATTTTATATGCAGCCTGTTCATTTCTTGTAGAAACATAAAGATGAGTCGATACTCTTTGTACTCTCGGGGAAAAAGTGAGTCTTAGATGGATACTAATCAATATGATGTAGTAATCATTGGTGGTGGCATTTCCGGCACGGCTTTATTGCACCTGTTATCCCGCTATACCGATCTGAAATCGATCGCCCTGATCGAAAAAGATACCGGGATAGCGACTTTAAATTCTCATGGCCGAAATAATAGCCAGACTCTTCACTGTGGTGATATTGAAACCAATTACTCATTGGAAAAAGCGGTTAAAGTCAAAGCCGGGGCCGGCATGGTTGTTAACTATGCTTCCAAGCTACC
>JASFLL010000283.1:0-3619 GCA_050118115.1 Thioalkalispiraceae bacterium | reverse complement strand
TAAAGAAAGTAAGCCTCAGTCTGGCAGTGAGAAAAAACCAGATAAAGCTGCGCCAGAAAAGGCAAAACAATCGCAAAAGCCTGAAGTTAAGCAAACTGAAAAACAGGCGGAACAGAAACAATCCAAAACAACTGTCACAGAAGCTGCCCAGGTTAAAGATACTGAGAATACAGATACAGCAGCCAAGGAAATGAATCCTGAAAAGGAAGCCACTGAAAAGCAGGAGACAACATCGGTCGAGCCCAGTCCTGAAGCAATGCCTGCTACGGATGAGGATCGCAGCTGGATTAGAAAAATGCGTCATATTATGGCGTTTAAGAATATGCCGCCCGCAAATATAAAGGCGCTACTGGAAAACATGGAAACCATCCTGGTCAAAAAAGATGATGTCGTTGTCCAGCAAGGCTCAGAAGGAGACTACTATTACGTCCTGACAGAAGGAGAAGCCCTGGTTACCCGTACCGTCGAGCTTGCGACCCTGGGAGCCGGTGCCAGCTTTGGGGAAGAAGCGCTGGTCTCTGATGCACAAAGAAACGCATCGGTCACCATGAAAACCGATGGCATGTTAATGCGTCTCTCGAAAGAAAACTTTAATGCTTTATTAAAAGATCCGTTATTGGAGCGTGTATCTCCGGATGAAGCACGGCAACAGGTCAACAAAGGTGCAGTCTGGCTGGACGTACGTCATGCAAAAGAATTTGCCTACGCCCGTCTACCCAAGGCCGTGAATATCCCTTTGCATGAAGTACGTCTGCGACTGAATGAGCTGGACAAAGACAAAAACTATATCTGCTACTGCAGTACGGGCAGGCGTAGTAGTGCGGCCGCGTTTCTGCTTGTTCAGCATGGCTTCAGGGCAAGCGTGCTCAATGGTGGAATAAAAGTCATGGCGCAGGACCTGGTTCATTAATCCGCTGCGCTAACCCGGTGGCCAGGTAAAGTGTCGCCCAGCAAGCAGGTGTAAGTGAATATGAAACACCGTTTGCCCGGCATGTCCATTAGTATTCATCACTAACCGGTAACCATCCGTTGTTACACCCAGCGTGGCGGCATGTTGTTTGGCAGCCAGGTATAGCTTACCAATCAATTCCGCATCACTTTCCTCGAGATCATTCACGGTACTGACATGTTTCTTGGGGATGAATAACACATGGTGAGGAGCCACAGGGTTAATATCATTGAAACCTAACACATCATCATCTTCATATACCTTGTCTGATGGAATATCCCCATTGATGATTTTGCAGAACAGACAGTCAGACATATATTATCTCCATGCTTGTTATTGATCAGGGGCTGGGATTGGGATGTTGAACGTGGATCTGTTCAATCCCATTTAGTATTTCATCACTCAATATTAAATCAGCACTGGCAATATTACTCTTTAATTGTTCCATGGTCGTCGCACCAATGATATTGCTGGTCAGAAACGGGCGACTGTTAATATAGGCCAGCGCCATTTGTGCCGGGTCAAGATTATGCTGTTGTGCAAGTCTTACATATTGTTCGGTAGCGGCGACGGCCTGTTCATTAGTGTAACGGCTATAGTCCGGCCAACGGGTAATGCGTGCCCCGGCGGGGTTCTGGTTGTTGAGGTATTTTCCCGAAAGCACACCAAAGCCTAGCGGGGAGTAAGCGAGCAAACCCACCTTTTCTCGAATGGCCATTTCAGCGAGTCCGATTTCAAAGGTTCTGTTTAATAAACTATAGGGATTCTGGATACTGACGATACGTGGCCAGTGCCTGTTCTCGCTGACTCGTAAAAACTCCATCACGCCCCAGGGAGTTTCGTTGGATAAACCAATATGTCGAACTTTACCAGAAGCAACAATGCTATCTAACGCTTCCAGGGTCTCTTCAATGGCTGTGGGATTATCACTGGGATCATGTTGATAACCCAGGCGTCCAAAGAAATTGGTTTTACGAGCCGGCCAGTGTAACTGGTAGAGATCCAGATAATCGGTCTGCAGCCGTTTCAGGCTGGCATCGAGGGCCGCCTCGATATTTTTTCGGTCATGATATGACTTACCACCACGAATGTGCGGAATCCAGTCCTCGCCTGGCCCGGCGACTTTGCTGGCGAGGACAATGTCATTACGCTTACCGCGTGAACTTATCCAGTTGCCGATAATTTCTTCGGTTTTACCATAGGTCTTTGCGTGGGGCGGTATTGAATATAATTCGGCGGTATCAAAAAAATTCACGCCGTTGGCAACGGCATAGTCCATCTGTTCGAAGGCTTCAGCCTGGGTGTTCTGCTCTCCCCAGGTCATGGTGCCCAGACAAATGACACTGACTTGTATGTCGGTTGTTCCGAGTTTTCTATATTCCATGTAACTGATTTAGTTCTAAGAAGCTATATGTGTTAAATAAACAATACCATAACCCCGGTATAACCATAAAGCTGGTCCCCGGCGATTTCTCCATTGGCATAAAATCCTACTAACGGAACATCACCCAGTATTTCTTCGATGATTTCCATTTCGCGATTTACTTCACCAAACATATGTTGGCCGCGCCCCAGGCAGGAGAAATACAGGCCGCCTTTTATATGATCTTTGGTGCGCGCCTTAACCTTGCTAACCATTTGTTTTAAATCTTCAATGGCCGTGGTGCCGTCCCGTTTACAGAACATGATGGGTTTGTTGTTTTGCAGATATTCGCCAATGGCGATAGCTCCGGAATTGGTATCAATACCCATCAGGTTACGAACCATATAGTCACCGGTATCCGTGCCAGGGATGGGGAAGCCCGCGAAGATATAACCACCGATACGGTTTAGATCGCGAGACAGGACTTCACCGATTTCATCTTTCATAACATCCAGTGCAGGGCGATCATCTATCTGTATAGCAATATTACCGTCACACTCTGTGATTGTATGGGTCCCACCAACTGGTGAACAGCCCTGCGTCAAACCCGTTATCACCGGGACAGTATCATCCAGTACGACACCGGAGAGGGTACCTTCATCCAGCTCATTGGCAAATTGATAATGGAATGAATCGGATGAAGTCAGGCCGCCCGCCAGGAAGCCATTGCCAATTTTCTCAGGTAACGTGTGAATGATGTTCGGTAGCTGGCCATTGCGAGGATCACCATGCACGATGGCGACCTTTACTCCTGCCAGTGCTGTCTGTTTGTCTGTGGATTCAAAATTCGGAAGCTTATCTGGGCTATCGAAGATTCTGTAATATGTTTTTGGTATATCGGTAATCAATATAGCAATTGCAGGCTGGTCATAATATTCTTTACCAGTACAGCAGATCGCCATGCCGATGGTTCCTACCCAGTCGGCAATCCCCGTCGCTTCTTTTAGCTTTCTTAGTATTTCACCACTGTTGCCCGCGTACTTATCAGTGAAATAGACAAAACCTAAAGTGGCATCAGCGGTGGGATCGTTCAGGCCGTTATTGCTTAGCTGGCCAAGGCAATCGTTGACTGCCCATTCCCAGTTTGCGTTGTTGCTATGTGCCAGAAGGTAACGTTCCATAATCCAAGCCTAATACAAAAAAATTGTTCTGAATACCAGTGAACAATGTGGTAATAAAAAAGGCCGGTATATACCGGCCTTTTTTTTCATTTGTGCGTTGATAACTAAGCGCTTTTCTTCTTCTCA
>JASFLL010000282.1:0-3632 GCA_050118115.1 Thioalkalispiraceae bacterium | reverse complement strand
GCCGAAACTACTCAAACACGGCGATAAAATTACTATTGGTGGTATCGATTTCCTCTTTGAGCAGGAAACGAAAGAGGTGGACGATGAAGACTCCGTGATCCTCGAAGATACCATTGTTCATGATACACCCGAGATTAAAAAAATCACCATCGTGGTCGCAGATATCCGTGGTTTTACTTCGCTCTCCGAACAAATCCCAATTCGTAATTTAACCAAGCTGATGAACACCTGGTTCAATGAAGTTAGCGATGTCATTTTAAAAGAGAATGGTATTGTTGATAAATTTATTGGTGACTGTGTTTTTGCACGTTGGGAAGCGGACTCCGATGAAATTGCTACGATTATCAGCGCTTTGAAGGCTGCTTCCGGTATTAGCAAGGTCACTGAAGATCTCAACAAGAACTTTGCTGAAATCTCTGAGGATTTACATATTGGTGTCGGTATTAATACTGGCGCGGCGTCTGTGAGTAAAGGCGTTGATAACTCTGCGCTGGGTGATGCGGTGAACCTGGCCTTCAGGCTTGAAAGTGCCACCAAGATGCTGGGTAAGGATATTGTATTGAGTGAGTCAGCTTATCGACATCTTCCACAGAAATACTGGAAAGGTCAGGAGCAAAAGATACGGGTTAAAGGTAAACGTGATCCGGTGCGAATCTTTGCCGTTGATTTTGATATCATCCCCAACCTGATCAAAGCAATTAAAGCTCAGAACAAGCTTAAATAGCGATTCAGTTCAGGTTCAGTTAACCCCATTTATTCTTTATGAATGGGACAAACCGTTATTCGATTAGTAATACTTCTGTTTGCTGCAGGATCTATGAATGCCTGTGCCTATCATCCAGCTGCAGAGAATGATTATATTGAACAACCAGTGAATTGTCGCTCAGTTGAGTATAATTATTCTGATCGGCAAGATTGTTATGTTGAGGAATATCCACCCTATACAAATGCGGAATCTGTTTTTGGCTATATCATTTTTCGATCAGTGATAGAGGGGTTGATCCACGGCCTGGTTTATCATTAGAAAATCGATCTGATGGAGGATTTATTTTGGGTGTAGATAGATACGCATATCCTGCATTGCATTTTCCATCGCCACCTTGATATTTGTTACGATTTCATTGGCCTGATCAGCGTATTGCCAGTCATGGTGTTCTGGGTCGGCAGATTGAATCGCAGCCTGGCCGCGTGCCAGAACTTCAACCTTTGCGTCTGGCAGAAACTGTTCTAGAAATACGTAGGCCTGCACCAGGCTATTGCGGGTAATCGTATCCAGGTCTTCCAGTTCCCATAACAGGGTCTGTATGGCCTGCTTGATCGTATCCTTTTTATTAGGCAACAGGGATTCCGGTAAAGCCGTATTCACGTGCTTCAAATTGTTTAACAGGGCTCCATAGGTATTGACGATCTCTTCAGCCTGTTCGATTTTTTTATCAATTGCAACCTGATCCATCAAATCGATTTTAGCACGGTTGTATTTATTGGTATCATCAAAGGCAGAAAAATTAGGATAAGATGTGAACAAGTTTGTGACAATTTGTCAAAGGTCATATAAATTTATAATTTAGCAAATACTGAATAACTCATGGATCAAATAAACCAATTTCTTACCTCCCAGCACCCGATAGTACCTGGCCTGATACTGGCGAGCATGATTGCTCTTGCTATATATCTCTGCTGGTCGCCAGTTCAGCAGCTACTGGTTCATTGGCGACTCCATTCGTTGGTGAATAAATTAGGCAATGCTTCTTTGACAAACGTTTATATCCCTGATGGACTGGGTGAAATGATTTATATCGAACAGTTATTGTTACGACCATCAGAATTACTGCTTGTGACGGTTAAACCTTTCAGGGGTAATATTTTCGCCGCAGAACAAATTGACCTTTGGACCCAGGTCATTGGTCACCATAGTTACAAATTTCCAAACCCACTTCATCAGCAGGAGCGGGATTTGCAGGCATTGACTGCGGTTATGCCCAAGTTGCCAGTTAACGGCATGGTGGTGTTTGCCAAAGGCTCTCGCTTCCCCAAAGGTAAACCTGATAACGTTTGCGATTATCAGGAACTTAAACAACTAGCCAATGAAAAAAACCAGCAGAGCATTAACACATCAGTTCAGGATGCCTGGCAAAACCTTACCACTCAGGCTGAAGTTGCAGAGCATATGAATCAGCCAATACTGTATCGTCCCGGAGACAAAAGGCGACTTGTAACAGGATGTGTGATGGCCTGTCTGGCAATCGCTTATACAGCATGGTATCTGGGTTATTTATAATCAGCAATATAAGAGTGACACAGGAATGTTGAAACGTTTTAAAATGCTAGTACAGTCCTTTGCTGATACGACTGCCAAACAGGAATCGAAGCAGGCAATCGTCAATCTGGCAGCAGCCGTTTTACTCGTAGAAGTTATGATGGCTGATCATGAAGTCAGGAACCAGGAACTGAAGCAAATATCTAATGTCCTTGAGAAGTTATTCGGTATTGAAAAAAGTGAAAGTGCACCACTTATTGAAGATGCACGACAACGGCATAAAGAATTAGTGTCATTATATGATATGACGAGTATTATTAATGAGGAACACGATCAGGAACTCAAACGAAAACTAGTATTTGCAATGTGGTGTATCGCGTTTGCTGATGATGAGAAAGATAAATATGAAGAGCATTTGATTCGTAAAGTTGCAGACCTTTTGTACTTGAGTCATTCTGATTTTATTAAGGCGAGACATAATGCAGAACATCGTTGTGCCGGGGGCAGGGGGATTAGAGAATATGAATCTATATAATAAAAATAAATGTATAACCAGCTCACGGCTTGGAATAATATTGTTATTAGTGATTTCATGTTGGTTCAACCTGGCCCAGGCGGCTGATGACCTGTGTAAACCTCCAGCCGGAAATATCGCCAGGGCCATGTTTACAACAGCTATCGATAATCGCGAACCTGTCGACAGAGTTTTGATCCTGGAAAATAGCACCAGTGAATTATATTTTTTTACTGATTTGCGGCATTTTCAGGGAAAAACGATCAAACACCGCTGGGAATATGAAGGTCGTACCGTAGACGAAAAAATATTTGAGGTAAAAGGTCCACGCTGGCGGGTATACTCACTGCATAAAATGGATCGAAACATGTTGGGACGCTGGACTGTCGTAGTGACGGATGAGAAAGACTGTCCGCTCAAGGCAGTTATTTTCCAGTACGTACAGGCAGGGAAAAGTACCGGTTCTGCAATAATTAATCTACGTGGTGACTAAATCAGCAGTTGAATTATTTTTTCTGTTTGCGCCAATCAGAAAGCATTTTATTGAACTCCTGTTCTGCTTCTGATTTCATGCGTTCTTCGATGATTTTCCGGTGATTCCCGGTACGCGCCCGGATTGAAGCCAGGCCTCGTGTTGGTTGAGCATTTTCGTTACTGGCATCTGCCAGACTTTCAGCATCGTTATAAGTAGGCCGAGTAATCGCGACAACACTGACGGTCACCATGACCACAACACTGGCGGCCAGGGCGATTAAGGAACTTCGTTTTTTCTTTTTGATACCAGTTGTGTTTTCTGCAACGGGGATAAAGTCATCATCAAACTGCTGAGTTTTGGGAGCAGGAGAGGATTTTGTTGTTATA
>JASFLL010000281.1:0-3658 GCA_050118115.1 Thioalkalispiraceae bacterium | reverse complement strand
CTTGCTTCAAAGAACCATAGCTTCCATTTTAGTAGTAAAAACTGGCAACAGTTTCTGGCTGGCTATGATGGAGATGCAGCTAAACAAACTAATTAATTAGTTTGCAGTGTTTATGGATTTCGTTCATATAACGATCAAGAATATCGTCGTATTTAGCAACCAGCTGACTGGCCTTTTGGCCCATGGAGGTTATGTGTTGTTGATCAGATAATAATTTTGTTAGTGCATCCTTTAACATCTTTCTATGACTGACCTGTATCGCAGCACCAGCCTCTAAAAATTCATTAGCCTCAGTCCTGAAGTTATCCATATTGGGTCCAAAAATGACGGCCTTCCCCGCACGGGCAACCTCGATAATATTCTGTCCACCATACGGCTCAAATGAGCCACCCATGATGACAAATTCTGCACTTGCAATAAAGCCGGGTAATTCGCCAAAAGTATCGGCAAGATAGATTTCCGTTGACTTGTCAATCGTATCTTGTCGGCTGCGTACCGCAATATTTTTTGTCAGTCCCGATAGTTCAGAAAGAATAGTATCGCGTCGTTGTATATGTCTTGGAACAATCACCAGCAAGGGTCTGGGGCTTTCGATCTCGAGCCATGTCCTGACAAGTTGCTTTTCTTCTTCATCGCGTGAAGAGGCAACCAGCACGTAAGCTCTGCCCAGGCTAATTGGAGTGACATCTTCATTCGCTGGACGTGCATACTTGATATTTCCGAGTACAGTAATTTTTTCCGGATCAACATTCAGGCTGATAAAGCGGTTGGCATCTTGCTGGGAACGAGCCAGGATAGCAATACACGATCGGGCAGACTGACTTTGCCAGCTGCGTACGTAGGCAGGTGCATTGACACTTTTTTCTGATAAACGTCCATTGACGAGAATGGTGGTGATGCCCTTGTAAAAACAATACTCAAAGAAGTTTGGCCAGAGTTCGGTCTCCATAACCAGAATGCAACGAGGATTGATCCTGGCCAGGTAACGATACATAAGCCAACGCCAGTCCAGTGGCATAAAAAAATAGTTAATCTTATTTCCAAAATGCTTCAGCGCAGTTTTGTAGCCACTGGGCGTATTGCAAGTGAGCAATATTTTAAGCTCAGGTTGTTGTTGCAGGATACGTTGTACAAGCGGTGCAGCTGCATTGATCTCACCGATCGAGGCACCATGCACCAGTAGATCGGCCCTGGGTGGCCTGGTTAGGCCGGTCCGCTGGAACAAATAGGCCAGTTGACGATTTTTGAGAGCAATCCATAAGGTGTAAAAAAGGACGGGTATCGCCAGTAACATATGCGTGTAGGTATAGCGTCGCATAAACCTGTCCCGTTTGGGTTTATAGACCTGAGCCTCGCCGGGTGGGCGTGTTTTAAAGCGACGATGAGCCCAGACATATTGCTCAGGTGTGCGTCTGACCTGTTGTTCTATGACTGCATTAACCCGCGTTGCATCTTCGATCTCGTTTCCAGATGGAAAATTTTCCAGCATTGGAGCAATGCGAATCAGATAGCCCTTACTGCCTGGCAGGCGTTCGGAATAAAAGGGGACGACCGGGGCGCCGGATCGTTTAGCAAGGCGTGCAGACATATCCAGTGTGGCAGTCTGTATTCCCATAAAGGGAGCAAAAACCGAGCGTTCTGCACCGAAGTCCTGGTCCGAGGCATACCAGATAATCTGATTCTGTTTTAACAGTTTCAGAATTGAACGCATATCGCGACTGGCGACCAGGCCCTTGTTCATACGCCGGCGCCGCTGTGTCATGATGGCTTCGAACAGTTTGTTGTGTGCCGGTTTGTAGGTGGGATAGACCTTGTCTGAGTAATAGGCGAGCAGGCGGCCACTTATTTCCAGCGTAGTGTAATGACCACCAAGTAGCAGAATCCCTTTACCCATTTTTTCCGCGGCCTGCAGGTTTTCCAGACCTTCGACATGACATAGTGGTTTTATTTTTTCATCACTGGCCCACCAGGCAAACGCGGACTCAAAAACGGCAATGCTTGCTGAATAGAAACATTCTCTGACCAGCCTGTTGACCTGTTTCTTGTCAAGCTCTGGAAAAACCAGGCGGATGTTGGTGCGGGTAATCCGTCTTCGCTGTGGCATCAATAGATAACTTAACCAGCCAAGGGTTCTGCCTGAATGCAGCATCCAGGAATATGGTAATAGACTGGAAAGGTAAAGCAGGCCGATGCCGAGCCAGGTGAACCAGTAAATCGGATTGAGAAGAAAACGTGCCTGTAGTGGTGAATTCTGTTCAGCCATTAAGCAATAGTATAGGGTAAAAAATCAGATTGCTAGCGAATGAGCTTTGACAGACTTTTGAAGTCAGGATGGCTGGCATCACGCAGCCATTCAAATAAAACTGATTCTGTATTTGAAATGATCGCGCCTGCAGCGCGCATGCGAGCAATCGCATTTTTAAAATTATTTTTTTTTCTTGAACAGACACCGTCTTCAACAATCACCACAGTCCTGTTTTTTTCCAGTAATTCCATGCAGGTTTGTAATACACAGATATGGGTTTCCATCCCAAGAATAATCCATTGATCGCGTTGTGAGTCAGTAACCTGTGCTTCCATCCCGTTGGCTCCACAACTGGAAAAGCATGTTTTTTCCAGTGCGGTGATATTGTCTGGAAAGACAGATACTAACTCTGAATGTGTGGGGCCTAGTCCCTTCGGATATTGTTCGGTATGAACAATCGGAATATTGAGTTGTGTTGCAGCAGTGATCAGTGTCTTGCCACTACTGAGTACCATTTCAAGGTATTGTTTCGGCATGGCGCCAGCCAGCCGCTCCTGAATATCAATGAGAAGTAATTGACTTTGATTTGTCTTGCAAAGCGTCGTCGCCATTCAGGGGTTATTGCAACCAGGCGTTAATCAGTCGGACATCATCATCGGTCAGGGTACCTGCTGCCTGTTTCAGCACTAATGTACTCAGGATGTAACCGTGACGAGCACGGATGTAATCTCGTTCTGCACGATATAACTCACGTTGTGAATCTAAAACATCAACCGTGGTACGGGTGCCTACCTCAAAACCTGCCTGGGTGGCTTCAAGGGCGGTTTGGGTCGAGCGTAACGCCTGTTTGAGTGCCTGGGCCTGACTGATCGCAGATAATACGGTTAAGTAGCTGTTACGCACCTGTCGAATGGTTGCCCGGCGTTGCTGTTCATAAAGTTCTTTACTGCGTTGTAAATTGGCAGCGGCTTCGCGGGCACTGGCGCTGGTACCACCACCTGAATAGATAGGAATATTTAACACCAGAGAGACGCTGGTGCCATCCTGTTCATACGGTGTACCGCCAACTCCACTCTCAGTATCATAATTCGTATAGTCGGCCTGCAGGTCCAGGGTTGGATAATGGCCGGCGCTGGCCAGGTCACGTCCTTCCATGGCTGCCTCGACGCCTTTTTGAGCACTGAGTAGCAACAGGTTTTTGTCCAGGGCGGTTTTGACCCAGACATCGATATCATTCGGGTTGGGCGCCATCAGTTCCTGCTGTTCATTGAGCTTGGCCAGGTTCACTGGCATTTTTCCAGTCAATTCGCGCAGACTCTCGAGGCTGATGTCATAGAGTCTTTGCGCCTCGATTTCTGATGCCACTGCCTGATCGTAACGGGCCTGTGCTTCGTGGACATCAGTAATGGCAGT
>JASFLL010000280.1:0-3659 GCA_050118115.1 Thioalkalispiraceae bacterium | reverse complement strand
GTTCTCAATATGTTTGAGTCCTTCTTTCTTCGCACCACCACCTGAATACATTTGCGTGTACTCCTTGAGCATACTTTCCATCGACTGCATGGCTTCATCAAGATCTTCCTGCAGTTTATCCCGCTCTGCGGTAAGCTGTCTGATTGTTGCTCTCATTTGAGCATTGTGTTTTGGACTCTCGCCATGTTCAATAGTGGAAGTATTTTCTGCGGTCATAATTAATTTACGGTAAGCGCTGGCGAGAATTTCCACATCTTTCTGGATTTCAACCAGAGATTCTCGGTCATGCCCCATAAATAGCTTCAAAACATGATTATAGATTTTCTTTTCGCTGTTCAGCATGGACTTTGCTGTTTTCTCAGCTGTGTCATCATCCATTTGATGAATTTTTTTAAGTGCATCGATTAAGCTATCTTTGCGGCCGCCTTCTTTTTGTTTGAGTAATTCAATAAATTTCTTACAAAGCGAATTATCTTTCTGTTTACGCCGAATCAGAAGAAAGATGACAATGACCGCAGCCATCGCTAACACGACGCCGAGCTGGGAAAATACAACTAACAGACTTGTGATATACTCATTCATGCTGTAATGCAGCCTCTACTTTATCTTCTTCCTGTTGTTGTCGCTTCTTCCATGTTCGGAACGCAAACCAGCCACCCCCTATCACGAGTATGTTGACACCTACTACCAGGGCCATAACAATCCACCAGCTAAAGCCTTCCTTTGTTTTCTGAGGTTCAATTTCTGTTTTCTTTTCAGATTGCTTGTCTGTCTTTTCATCAGTCTGTGCTGCCTGTTCTGTATGTTCAGCTTTTTCAGGTACCGGCTTTGGTTTGACCTTTAATGCGACCGACTGTGAACCATCTGTCACGGCGAGTACTTGCTCAAAATCCATTTTAACTGGTTCATCTGTATAGCGGGTTCCAGCGACGGTTAAGGTGATGTTCTTACCAGCAAATTTGTTATCTATATCGACAACCCAGTTATTATCATCATCCTGAGTGGCGATGGTCTTTTTACCATTCGGCAAGGTAATCTGCATCGACACGGATTCCGGTCTAATCAAGCCAACATACGGTTTTATCATTACCCTGAATGGTTTATCGACGCCAGCCTGTGTGATAGAAATACTTGCAGGTGTGTCATACACCTTTAATGTATGAATACTTTCACGGGTAAAGGTGAGACTCCGGGCCTGGACTGATAAGTTATATTCACCAGCACTGGTAATATTATTGACGGCGGCACTGAAAACCCCATCACCACTAATCACATCGGGAACCTGGCCATTATCTGACAAATCCTTTTTATCCAGATAACTGTTGTTTTTGGTTTGTCGTACTGAAAAATTCGTTTTGCCAAGCAGGTTATGATTTGTAACCGTCTTACCCTCTTCAATCAGGCGAGCGCGAACATCAAATGTGTCACCCAGCATGATCGTGTTTGGAATTTTATCAACCTTAAGACGCAGGTTACTGACGACCATTACCCGGTTATCAGGATCAACTTTTGCCTGTAGATTCCATTCCCCGGCTACAGGTTCTTTTACTGTAATCAGGTCATACCCTTTATCATGATACCAGGTGATGTCCTGTGGATGTTTTGTTGCGGACCAGATTTTTCCGCCCGGAGTCGACAATTTTGTAGCAGGGGAGTCTTTGGCAAGGAAGATAAGCACGGTAATATCATCGACATGCTTATCAACGAAAAATTTATTATCTTCGATTGGAAGGGTGTCGGGCTTGACTGATTTTTCAAATAACTTGAGAAAAATTCGCTGTAGCTGCTCAGCATTGTTTACCTGATCAAACGCACCCCTGGTGGCAGCTGACAGGGTATTTAGTAACTCCGCATCTGCATTCTCTGATAATGCAATAGAGTGTATCGTCACATCTGCTTTTTCTAACCTGGGAAGCAATTCATCAAGCACACGTCGCCGCGATTGTTCGTTCAGGCGAGACTCTTTGCCAATATCGACCATCCCGTCAGTCAGTAGTATCAGATGCCGTTCATAATCTGGATCAGGTTGAATCCAGTCAACCGTTGAGCGTTTGATGGCTTCCTCTATATTGGTATATAAGCCACGCGAGTGAATCTTGTCCGCCTCTTGCATCGCTTGCTTCTTCCATGTCTTGTTGACCTTGCCAAGCTTTACCTGCATATTCACGTACCGCCCAAACGTCCAGATTCCGCTTTTTGTATTATCAGGCAGCAGCCCTACGAGCATTTTGACTGCTGGTGCGCGTAAATTCCGCGGGTCATTTTTTTTCATGCTACCCGAGACATCGATGAGAACACGCACATCGCTGACGGCCTCGGCACCTGCCGCCAGAGGTAAAATCAGCAGCAGGCAGGCGATCCAGAATCGAGGGCACAACCCCGCCAGACACGCCCGATGCTTAGGCGAAATTCCAAAATGCACGAAAAAGCTCTTTTATCCGCAAAATCATACTAATATTAGCGGAAAAAGTTGGGAAAGCATTAGCTTAGCCTCAGTATCTAGATCATAAATGAGGTTTTATCGCTAACTATGTGAAGAGATTTAATGTGTGGGTATCTTCGTTAAGGCGGATTATGCGAACAAAACAGTAAATAAAATAAACCAGGCGAAGGCAACCAAGGCAATAATAATGGCCATAGGGAAATTCTGGAATGTGAAGAGTTCTTTCATAGCTAAACCTGCCGTTTTGTCGATAGAATATTAGTGAATTCTAATTTACTTGTCCTTATCTTGCAAGTGGTCTTTATCGCCGTGCTGTTGTTCCGTTTGCTCCCGTTTAGAATCCTGGAAATGACGCTTTTCATCGTCGTCCATGAGTATACGGTGTGCCGGACCTTCAAGATCATCAAATTGCCCGCTTCTTACCGCCCACATGAAAGCCCACACGGCAATTCCAAGTAGAACCAGCCCCAACGGGATTAACAAGTATAATATATTCATCCTGAGATGGCCTCCTGGTCAAGCTCATGTTGCCTGGCATCGCGGTTAGTTACCTGGACTTCGTCACTTTGAGCTTTACCCAAACGCAGGGCATTCATCACTACGATGAGTGAACTCATCGACATCCCGATTGCCGCCATCCAGGGTGCAACCCAGCCTGCAGCCGCCAGAGGGACCGCAATGACGTTATATAGCAGCGCCCAGCCAAGATTTTGTTTGATAATCGATTGCATATGTTTAGACATACGAATACTGTCAACCAGGTGACCCAGGTCATTGGATAGCAGGATCATATCCGCGCTAGCCTGCGCAATTTGTGTGCCTTGCCCCATTGCAATGGATACCTGCGCTTTTGATAACACGGGGGCATCATTGATACCATCTCCTACCATAGCAACCACCGCACCGGATGCCTGTAATTCATCAATCTTTTGTAATTTCTGTTGAGGGGACAATAATCCAACTGCATTACTAATCTCAAGATCACGCGCAATACTATCAACATTGTGCTGGCGATCGCCACTTAATATCAGAGTTTTAATGCCCAACTGGTGAAGTTCAGCAATAGTTTGCCTGGATGCAGCTCTTAGTGCATCTTCAAATCTGAATGTAGCAAGTACTGCATCCCGAGTAGCCAGGATAACCTCTACCCCCACGTCCCTGATCTGTTCGGGCAGGACATCAGTGTGCTCTCTGATAAAATCGATATTACCTATAT
>JASFLL010000279.1:0-3670 GCA_050118115.1 Thioalkalispiraceae bacterium | reverse complement strand
ACTGTTATAGCCAAGTTTGTATTGGATCAAACAATCATCGACATATTTTACTAATGCTTCATCCTGCAAATCCCAGGCTGTAACATTTATGGAGAGATAGATATCTTTATCGTAGTTTTTAAGGATACTTATGCTTTTGGCTACCTCATCAATCACCCACTGAGTGATTTTCTTGATCAGGCCAGTCTGTTCCGCATGAAAAATAAAATTATCCGGCATGACTGTACCAAATTTTGGATGTTGCCAGCGCAACAGGCACTCAAAGGCGTTTATATGTGAACCCTCGGTATTATATATCGGCTGATACTCAAGAAAGAGTTCTTCATTTTTTATTGCATCTCTTAAGTCTGATAATAATGCTAATTGATTGATGTTAAACGTATCTTTTTCCGGATTGTAGATTTCATAATCAGTATTACTATTTTTTGCCAAATACATGGCCACATCGGCATGCTGAATCAAACTGTCTGGATCTTCACCATGTTGCGGATAAATCGCGATCCCCAAACTGGCACCCAAATATAAATTATGTTCATTAATTTTGTATACTTCGGCGAGGGCTTCACTAATCTTCTGCGCCATTTCTTCTATTGAGACCAGATCTACTTTTAATAAAAGTATCGCAAATTCATCACCTCCAAGTCGGGCAACCGTATCAGACTCTCTTAATAGCGTCTTGAGTCGATGCGCAACTTCAATAAGAATATCGTCCCCGACAAGATGACCCAGAGTGTCATTCACTTCTTTAAAACGATCGAGATCTAACAGAATAACTGCAAAATTATCTCTATAACGGTTATAAGTTGAAATCGCGCTATTAACCCTGTCAAGCAACAGGCTGCGATTTGGTAATCGTGTCAATGCGTCATGCATCGCCATATGTTCAAGCTGGTTTTGCCTGACATTAATCTGTTGCTGCATGTCATTTAAGGCGTGCACAAAATCCTGCATCTCTGAGCTGCTATAAACTGGACGAAACGGACTGGCATCATTGATATCCTTATCCTTAAGATTGTTTGATAATGTGGCAATTGGCTGTAACAACGATGAATAAATCACAAAATAAACCAGAATGAATATGATTGAAAAACTTCCCAGCAACAACCATAAGAACAGGGATATATCATCGCTGGCACGATGTTGGGCTTTTAGATCTTCAGATGCAGATAAGTTTAAAAAACGAATTATCTGTTCCAGGCGCTGATAAACATTATCTGAGGCAGGCATTACTTCCTGTATTGCATAAGGTATATCCCTTCGCCATTCATTTGTTTCTGCAATCTGCTTTACCCGCAAAAAACTTTTTCGCCATTTTTTCGCCTGTTCATAGATAAGGCCAATTCCTTCTTCTGTTTCAAGCCCAATATCATCTTCTTTGAGCATTGGTAATAAATCATGCTCGATATCATGAATAATATTATCGATAAACAGATTTATGTTGGATAACAAACCTGGAAGTGTTTCTTTTGGTAAGGATGCGGTACGGTTAATCACATAGATTCGGTATGCCATTATCAGGCGTCGCCATTTATCACGGATAGCAATTAATTTTTCATATTTATTGAATGAAAAAGGCCTGGCTACTCGGACTTCATTAATTGCATAATTGATCGAGGTTGAGAAGGTATCGTTGATACGTAACATCCCCTGCTCAGCAAGAGATATAACCGGATACATTTTGCCGCGATCGACTCGTATTTCCATCAAGTTGGATATTTTTTCCCGGTAAAGATGTACTTCGAGCCCGAGTTTGTGTAAGTCCTTATCCAGCGCCTTTTCTACTACCCATTCATCACTCTCTGCCTTACGAATCAGTCTGTCTACATCATCAAGTTTTTCAAAAAATTTCAGGCGATATTCATCCTCTGGCGAGAGCAGATACAGATCTATAATACGGTCAGCATCATTTATATATTTATGGATGAGGTTGACATCATTGGCTACAGCAAGCTGCATGCGGCTGTGTTTCAGGCGCAGATCACTCGCATTGTTAATCACAAATTTGACTGACATCAGGACAGATACAGCCACTAGCATGGTGACAGTAACAATGAGGATGTAACGTTGCCTCAGGCTGGTGGGGAGACGAATCATGTTGCAGGTGTAGACCTTCATAATCCACTATATTATTCTGGTTATGTAAACTTACACCACTACAGCATGTAGTCAAGTTTTAAGCAGATGATGACGCTTACTGTGTTCGACTGAATACGCAGTAACAACAGGAACTGTATGATATTTAGAGACTTTTGCTGAATAACCGAGTATTGCTATGAGGAAATACGCTTGAATATCGTTCCATCACATTTGGGACATCCAGGTATATCCTGGATATGGTAAAGACTTATCTCGTGGCCACAATTATCACAAACCAGGGTACCCGGGCCCGATATTTCCCCGGTATACCAGAGATTCTCCCTGGCGGCATCTTCGGCCAGTTGCTGTAATTCGAGATCGGTGGGATTGACGGCCTGAGCAAGGGCATCGGTCATCATATCGGCGAGACGGTCTTCTATGAGTTCAATATCGAACTTTAGCCAGTCGCCGAGCTCCTTGCCTTCCTGCGACATGTAGTTTGCGGCATCCTGTATGTCGCGTTTTAAATAATCACCGATCTTCTCGGCCTCTTCGCGGGTAAGCTCCCCCATTTCATAGGCCTTTTCTTTTGCCGCATCGATAACATACTGGAGCCGGATTGTAATGTCATCTTCCGCACTCTCCAGGCCATGCCTGACCCGCTCCAGCATCGTAGCATAGGCATGCGCATGCTTATCCGCCGGATTTGGCTTATTAGAATCCTGACTCACTATCAACCTCAAAATGATGTATTAATTACATCATATATTATAGAGAATCTTCACATCCGGCAAATTCAACGCGGGCAACATCCGCCCGCTTGCATAAAGAAAGATATTTTCGTGCCTCATAACGCGTATCAAAGGGGCCTTCATAACCTGTTGGTGTCTCAATGTACCAAAGTTCATTCCGTTCGATAATTTTATTCTGATGACTGGTAAAGAACATATGTTCTACTCCCCTGACTTATCACCACAATATCATTATGGATGCGCGAGCTAAAAGTCTTGATCTGGATCAGGTTCCACATTATTAGACATATACATTCAATTTCACTTATATAATAAACTCTTGCTTAAAATCACTCTACCGATCGTCGATATACCCTGTTATGAATGAACATCACGACTTACTGGAATCACTCAATCAGCAGGGCTCGCTAAGAGATAAGCTCATCGCAGCCCATGCAGCAATAAAAAAACTCTACCCTGAGATAGCCCGCATAGCGGTTGCCATTTATGACCCTGAAACAAAAGTGCTAAAAACCTATTTACATAGTTCTGGGGGAGATAATCCATTACAGAATTACCAGACCTTGCTGGACAATGCTCCCTCGCTGAAAGCTATTCTTAAAATGGGCTTACCGAGAGTGATTAATAATATGCTTACCTTTGAGGATTCTAAACATGAGCATACCCAACGTATTGGTCGTACCGGCTATGCGGCCAGTTATACACTCCCCATGTTTAATAATGGTCACTTTTTTGGCTTTATATTTTACAACTCCAGACAAAAAGATATCTTTACAGAGAAGATTCTGAATCAGCTGGATATTTTTGGTCATATGATTTCGCTAATGGTAATCAATGAAATG
>JASFLL010000278.1:0-3671 GCA_050118115.1 Thioalkalispiraceae bacterium | reverse complement strand
TCGTAGAGAAGAATTGCATTGGCCTTAATCCAGAGTTGTTCCCCGTCAGGACGAATGATTCGATATTCCGTATCGAAGGTCTGCTCACCTGCCACTGCCTTTTGTAATTGCTCTACTACAACCGGCTTGTCCTCCGGGTGCAAGGTGTTTTCCCAATTGTCATAGACAACAGATGTATCTGGATCCAGGCCATAGAGTTCATACATCCATTCATTCCAATCCAGCCTGTCGGTGTTAATGTCGTATTCCCAAACGCCAAGACGAGCTGACTCGGTTGCCAGGGCCATGCGTTGCCTAAACTCCTCTAACTCCATTTCGGCCGCTTTTCTAATACTGACATCATGCCCCACCCCGAGAAAGCCGGTGATTTCTCCATCACTGCCTTTCAGCGCGGTAACAGAAAGCCTGACCGGAAAGCGGCTTTTATCCTTGCGTATATACGTCCAGTCATTTTCCTCGGCAATTCCCAGCTTGGCCTTAGCAACAAACACCTCGAAACCAGGCTCGATCTCTCTACCCAGTTCTTTACTCAATTCTTTTGCCCTGGCCACTACCTCTTCCGGGTCATGTATTATTTCAGGTGTCGTTTTGCCTATAACTTCTTCGGCCCTGTATCCCAGCAATCTCTCTGAAACAGAGTTGAATGTCCGAATCGTCCCAGCGACATCGGTTGAGATAATGGTAAAATCAGCGCTATCGATGATCGCGTGTTGCTGTTGCTCACTTTGATACAACCTTACATCTGATTGTGCAATGAAAAATAAAATAAGTATGCTTATGCCAAATGCAACGAAAATATAGATGAGAATGCGATTTCTAATCTGTGCAATTTGAACTGTATATTTGTGACGTGGGATAAAATGTATCAGCTTCCATTTACCTGCTGCGTTCTCAAAGGAACCGAGATTACTCGTGTTATCATTAGCTAAACTGTTACCGATGGTGTTCAATTCCCGCATAGGGTCAATTGTCAGGTAATTCCAGTAACCTGCCGCCGTTTCAAGATGCCCTTTTTCATCACGAAGAATCTTCTGCCAAGCTTTCGGATAGAGATGCGCCATGCTTAGCATCGGCCTGTTATACATAAATCCCCATTCAACCTCGGGAGACGGCCCTAGTAACCAGTAACCCTCCTCATCGACCAGCCAGGTATTGGCATCGACAACACTACGAAGCCGATCCAGAAAATGATCGCCCAGATAATTTAATACCAGGATGCCGTGTCGATTATTGAAATCATCGAACAGAGGAATACAAATACGAATCATAGATCTATGTGGTTTTTCGATCTTGCCATTCTCGACATTGAGATCGAATCTTGAGATATAAAATTGATTCTTGTTTAGTTTCAGGGTTTCTGTGAAGTAATACCGTTTGCTTTTGTCACTCAGTTCCTGTTTCGCGACAATCGTCGGTTCTCCCCCATTAAAATTTACCCGCAAACGTTCCATACCGGATAAATCTATCCAACGGATTTGATCATAAATTCTCTTGTTACGGGAAAATCGTATCCAGTCATTTGCCAACAGTAATAATAGTGATTCATTTTGCGATTTAAACAACTTCTCAAGCTCAGGACTATCAGATAGATAGAGCACGTCACTTGCGAGCTGTTCATTAAAATGGCTAATCAGGCCTTTCCCGATTAGGATAATACTTCCCTCGCGCTCGATCCCTTTGTAAACGTCAATTACTCCGGAACGGTAGGCAAAATATGCTGTTAATACGATTAACAATGATACAGCGATGAACAGAATTGTAACTTTTCTGGTGAAAACGCGGGATAGTCCTTTCATTTTATTCATAAACCTGGACCGAAAAATGCTTAAGTTGTTTTTATTATGATGTTAGCTAAGCGTAAATATACTATTTATCCCTAATATAAATAATAGATGAGCAGGTTTATGCTGCAACTATATATTTTAACAAAGAAAAAAATGGAGCCGTCTCGAAAGACTAATCTATCGAGGTTTTAAGCCTGGACAGGTGCTATCTATGGTAAAGAGTGCTTTATTTGCCCATTTTTATGAATTTGAGGAAATAATTTGTTTTGAGTATGTCAGACTCAGAGTCGAGTTTAAAACCTGCCCCTTCAATCTCTCTGATCACTGTTTTTTTATCCGCTCTTACGTGGGACGAAACCCAGCCTGTACTCGTACCCGGTTCTTTTTTAAAGTCAATGACAATTAATCGACCGCCTGGGCGAAGTGCACGACGAATTGAGGCAAGCATCGTTTTAGGGTATTCAAAGTGATGGTAAGTGTCACAGACAAACGCCATATCAATAGACGCTGGTGCTAATAGCGTATCTTTTTGATTACTGACTACGCCATGAATATTTTTCAGGTGTTGTTCGACAGCACGGCGATTTATATTCATGATAAAGTCCTCGGTCACATCCACGGCAAAGACATTGCCAAGTGTGCCGACTTTTTTCGCAAACAGCAGGCTATAAAACCCTGTGCCTGCCCCAATGTCCGCGATGTCCATGCCCGGTTTCAAATTTAATGACTGCACGACCGCCTCTCGTTTATCGTAAACTTCGCGCCCCGGTCGTTCAAAGACACCCACCCAATCCTGGAATTGTGCATCCTGATAAGCCTGGTTAATGCCTGGATTGACATTCTGTTCACCGACATTCGCTGCCACAATTCCACAGCAAAGCAATAAAAAGGAGGATAAAATATATTTCATCATTATGACCCAGAAGTTGATACTGAAAATGCTATGGAAATGTTACTATTGATCAGACACATTACCGGACAATTTCACATAGAACCCTATAAATATAGGACATGATCCCGGAAAATAGTCAGTTCCATCTGGATTATTTTTAATTGTTGTATTTAATTCCATTGTGTATGCTTTAATTGACCTGGTTTAACACGATGAGCATAAATCCTGACTTTATATCCAGCTTCTGGATCGTGATCAGTGTCCTTGGCTATGGCCTGGTCCTGTTTCTGGCAGTCCGCTCAGCAGAGTGGTGGCGATTACGGGATCAACATGACCTGAATGTTCTGATCTGCGCGATCCTTGGTATACTCTTTATCTGGATCCTCAAGGCTGACTACGCATCAAGTCGATTCGCCTTTGGTCTGAATTTACATTTACTTGGAGCGACGCTCCTTACCTTGATGTTTGGCTGGTCTTTTGCGGTTATAGCCATGAGCCTTGTCATTACCACTGTCACCATAATCCATGGCGATAGCTTGCTTGCACTATCATGGAACATCCTGTTAACAGGCATACTACCGATAAGCATCAGTTATCGTATCTTTCGTTTTGCCGATCGTCGTCTACCAAATAATTTTTTTATCTACATCTTCATCTGCACCTTTTTTGGGGCCGCACTGTCCATGGCCAGCGTCATCTTTGCTACTACAGCATTTCATACCCTGTCCGGGGCCTTCAGCTTTGAGTATCTTGGTTATAACTATTTCCAATACGGATTACTGCTGATGTTTCCCGAAGCCTTTATCACTGGCATGTTAATGTCGATCTTTGTGGTATACCGTCCACAGTGGGTCAGCACATTCGATGACCATCGTTACCTGCATAAACACTGACCCAGATCTTCTTACCACAGCAACCAGGCCTGCAACATTGTGGTGTTGGCATCCGATACATCGCTATTTCCAGCCAGCTTGGAGTAAGCCACATACTGGAGG
>JASFLL010000277.1:0-3673 GCA_050118115.1 Thioalkalispiraceae bacterium | reverse complement strand
ATTAAACCCCCAGGTTTTATGCCCGCTCAACCAAAAATACGCCTCGTTTTAGTTTTATCGATTGTTCTTGGTATTTTCCTGGGTATATTTGCAGCATTTTTTTCAGAATTCATTAAAAAAGCGGCTCAAACAGACCAGTAAAATCCCCTAGAAATCCATAAATGCCTTCTCCCGCCAGATTTATTTGGTCTGGGGGGTGGCTACCATGATATAATCGTCGGTCTTATAGTCTCTGAGTGCGTCTGACGAAAAACGACAAATGACAGATTTTGCAAAAGAAGTCCTGCCGATTAACATCGAAGAGGAGATGAAGCAGTCCTACCTGGACTATGCGATGTCGGTGATCGTGGGGCGTGCCTTGCCGGATGTACGGGATGGCCTCAAGCCGGTTCACCGGCGGGTGTTGTTTGCAATGCGTGAATTGGGTAACGACTGGAACAAGCCTTATAAAAAGTCGGCCCGGGTTGTGGGTGACGTTATCGGTAAATATCACCCCCATGGTGATACGGCCGTCTACGATACCATCGTTCGGATGGCCCAGCCTTTTTCCTTACGCTACATGCTGGTCGATGGCCAGGGTAACTTTGGTTCCGTGGATGGAGATGCCCCCGCGGCCATGCGCTATACCGAAGTGCGGATGTCAAAGATTGCCCATGAGTTACTGGCTGACATCGATCGAGAAACCGTGGATTTTGTCCCGAACTACGATGAATCCGAGTCTGAGCCGGAGATCCTGCCGGCCCGTATCCCTAATTTATTAGTCAATGGTTCCGCCGGTATTGCGGTGGGCATGGCGACCAATATACCACCGCATAACTTGAATGAAGTCATCGATGGTTGTCTGGCTGTGATTGATAATCCTGAAATCTCCATCGTGGATCTTATGCAAATTATCCCTGGCCCGGATTTCCCTACCGCCGGTATTATCAATGGTGCGCGGGGTATTGCCGAGGCCTATGCAACCGGGCGCGGTCGAATATATGTCCGTGCGCGAACTGAAATAGAAGAAGATCCCAAATCAGGCAAACAAACTATTGTCATTACCGAATTACCTTACCAGGTCAATAAGGCCCGTTTGATCGAGCGGATTGCAGAGCTGGTTAAAGACAAAAAGATAGATGGTATCGCAGGTAATGGTTTACGCGATGAATCTGACAAGGATGGCATGCGTGTTGTGATTGAACTTCGTCGAGGTGAATCGGCTGATGTCATGATCAATAATTTATACCAGCATACGCAATTACAAACTGTATTTGGTATCAACATGGTGGCCTTGTTTGATGGTCAACCACGTTTGTTGAATATCAAGCAAATTCTCGATGCCTTTATTCGTCATCGTCGTGAAGTTGTTACTCGTCGTACAATCTTTGATTTACGTAAGGCGCGTGAAAAAGCTCATATCCGTGAAGGTCTGGCCGTAGCACTAACCAATATTGATCCTATTATTGCCCTGATCAAAGCAGCCAGGAATCCAGCAGAAGCCAAGGAACAACTCATGGCAAAGGGTTGGGAGCCTGGTGTTGTTATTAAGATGTTAGAAGCAGCCGGTGCGGATGCTTCTCGTCCTGAAGGACTGGCAGACGAATTTGGCTTGGTTGATGGTAAATATAAATTATCTGATGCGCAGGCTCAGGCCATTCTCGAAATGCGCCTGCATCGATTAACAGGGCTGGAACAAGACAAGATTATCAAGGAGTACGAAGAGCTACTGGAACAGATTGCCGATTTGCTCGACATCCTTCAGTCAGGTGAACGTCTTATGCAGGTCATTCGTGATGAGCTAACGGAAATTAAAGAACAATATGGAGATGAACGACGCACCGAGATTATTGCCAGCCAGGAAGACCTGACCATTGAAGATTTGATCACTGAAGAAGATGTGGTTGTCACCTTATCGCATGAAGGCTATGCCAAATCTCAACCTGTTTCTTCCTATACCGCACAACGTCGTGGTGGTAAAGGTAAAGCGGCAACGTCTGTTAAAGAGCAGGACTTTATCGATAAACTCTTCGTGGTCAATACACACGATACAATTTTGTGTTTTTCAAATTACGGTAAAGTCTACTGGTTAAAAGTTTACGAATTACCCCAGGCAGGTCGTACCGCACGTGGAAAACCGATTGTAAACCTGCTGCCTTTAAGCGAAGGTGAGCGCATCAATGCTATGTTACCCATTCGTGATTATAGCGAAGATCAGTATATTTTCTTTGCAACTCAACAGGGCACAGTCAAGAAAACGCCGTTGAAAGATTTTTCACGCCCACGTTCATCCGGTATTATCGCGATTGAGATGCGGGAAGGTGATCACCTTGTTGGTGTGGAAATTACTTCTGGCGATCAGGATGTGATTCTGTTCAGTAGTAGTGGAAAGGCGATTAGATTTAATGAAAATGATGTTCGGCCTATGGGACGTAATGCTGTTGGTGTGCGTGGTATCAAATTAACCAATGATCATAAAGTCATTTCACTAGTACTGTGTGAAGAAGGGTATGTCCTGACTGCAACCGAAAACGGATATGGAAAACGCACCAAAGTGGCAGATTATCCGATTCACGGTCGCGGAGGGCTCGGTGTCATCTCAATTCAGACGACTGAACGAAATGGGCTGGTCACCGGCGCTGAACGTGTTAGTGAGGATGATGAGATCATGCTGATAACCAGCGGTGGCACACTAGTGCGCACACGTGTGGAAGAAATATCCGTGATGGGAAGAAATACTCAGGGTGTTAAACTCATAAGTCTAGATGAAGAAGAAAAACTCTCGGGTATCGAACGTATCGCCAGTGTTGATGGCGCTGCTGAGGAAATCAACGCTGATTAGCCCCGTTTAGACTGCCTCTCTTTGTCCATCTTTAAAAAATTAGGTAAATAACTGAGGAAGTGAATTGTATGTCACGTTGTTTTAATTTTAGTGCGGGTCCAGCCATGTTACCGACGGCTGTGCTGGAAAAGGCACAGCATGAAATGTCTGACTGGAATGGTACTGGCATGTCAGTCATGGAAATGAGTCATCGCGGTAAAGAATTCATGGGGATCGCTGCCAAAGCGGAAGCAGATTTTCGTGAGCTACTGAATATTTCTGACGATTACGCCGTATTGTTCATGCAGGGTGGGGCCAGCGCCCAGTTTGCGATGGTGCCAATGAACCTGCTAAGAGACAAAACGGCTGTTGATTATGTCAACACTGGTGCCTGGTCAAAGAAAGCAATTGCGGAGGCAAAAACTTATGCAGATGTGAATGTTGTCGCCAGTGGTGAAGACTCGTATTTCTGTGATATACCGGCTTTTGACAGCTGGAAGCTTGATTCCAGGGCAGCATATTTACATTACACACCAAATGAAACCATAGGTGGTGTCGAGTTTCACTGGATACCTGAAACAGGTGATGTTCCGCTGGTTGCTGATATGTCTTCAACTATTCTGTCACGCCCAGTCGATGTCAACAAATTTGGTTTGATCTATGCAGGCGCCCAGAAAAACATTGGCCCTGCAGGATTAACGATCGTCATTGTACGCAGAGATCTTATGGGACAGACCATAGCCAAGACCCCCAGCGTGTTTGATTATCAGAAAATGGCGGATAACGATTCCATGTTAAATACACCGCCGACATATGCCTGGTACCTCGCCGGCCTGGTATTTGAGTGGATCAAACAACAGGGTGGTCTTGAAG
>JASFLL010000276.1:0-3687 GCA_050118115.1 Thioalkalispiraceae bacterium | reverse complement strand
TTATTATTAATATTCTTATTGAACAACAGTGTATAACAAAGCATCAATTAGACTATGGTCACAACATTAATGCAATCTCTTATAAGACCTGGGTTATTTAAATCTGACTGAAATGAAAAAAGTTTTAATCGCTAGTCACTCAATGTGGTACATGTCGTTCTCTGGCGCTCTCAGGAAATAGCTCAGGGCGTTGTATCTCCCTCTGCCAAGGTGCTGGGATGTGCCAGAAAGCCTTTATCTAGCATAATTTGCCACAGTCGCGTAAACACGACATCCCTGTGTCCACCGGGTACGGATATCACATGGTTTTTCGGCATGCTTTGCGCCAGGATATCGATACCCTGCATACCATCCTGCTGACCATAACCAAGAAATATTTTGTTTCTCATAGCCGGGTCTTCGGTGATCTCCTTTAAACGTTGCCAGATATAATGATTCCAGTCATCTTGATTGTCTTTTGTCAGTCGCCAGTTTTTTAAACCACCTTTGGAACGAATTTCCTGCTGTGTAGCTGTATCGCCGAGATAAGGTGCAAATAAAAACAGCCGGTCAATATCCTTGGGAAAGCGTTCGCTGTATAAGATTGATCCCAGCCCCCCCATTGAAATACCTACCAGGGAAATCGACTTATAACCTTGCTGTTTGGCAGGAATTATGACGTCTTCATTCAAACGGGGTAGAAGCTTCCTGGTCATGTAATAACCATAGTGTGCATAGGGCGCTATAAAATCAGCCTGGATACCATACTGACGGGCCATTTCGACCCATTTATGGTCTTTAAAATAGCTCGCAGGTGCACCACGCCCAGCCAGAAGGATAACCAGATGTTTAGCTGGCTTTTGGCCGGCACTAAAACGCATTGTCTCCATTGGTGCAGTGGGATAAAGGCTGCAGCTAAACAACAATGGCATGAGCATGAACCCAAGATAGCGTTTCATCGATACACTCCTTCCAAAATTTGGCCTGGTCGAGGTAACAGACCGTATTTTGCTATATAGTTCTCTTTCAAACGGCCGATTAACAATTATAGTTTAGTGACAAGAAAATCAGTAAGGAGATATGCATGTCAGTTAACAAATTTGCTTTCGTTGCCCTTTGTATCAGCATCTTTGCCTTTGTGGGTTGCGGTGGCGGTGAGATGGTACTCAACTATAATAATTCGCCGATCGTCGCCAAATCAGGTAAGAAAAATATGGAATCCATTCGCCGCGCAATCCTGTTGGCAGGTGCCCGCATTGGTTGGCAAATGAAAGAAAAAGGCAATGGCCAGGTAACCGCGACGAAATTCAGTCGTGGCTTTATGGCTCAGGTCAATATCACTTATACAACCGAATCATACGCAATTACCTATAAGGACAGCAGTAACTTAAAATATAATGGGCAAACTATCCATCCTACCTACAACAAATGGGTAGCGGATCTGAATAGTGCCATCAGAACCAACTTATCACACATGTAATGGCAATTAGAACAACATCGAAAAAAGGGACCGTCAGGTCCCTTTTTTATTTATTGTCTGAAGTTGTTAGCTCCAACGTTTAAAAATCAGAGACGTATTGATTCCACCAAAGGCGAAATTGTTACTCATAATGAATTCATTGTTCATGGTGCGTCCTTCGCCAGTAATGTAATCAAGTTCACCGCACTCAGGATCAACTTCGGTCAGGTTGATTGTTGGTGCATACCAGTCACAATTCATCATCTCAATCGCCAACCAGGCCTCGGTGGCACCGCAGGCACCCAGGGTATGCCCGTAGTAGCTTTTCATAGAACTGATAGGCATTTTATTACCCATGACTGTTTCGGTTGCCCGAGTCTCAGCCACATCCCCTTTGTCAGTAGCAGTACCATGCCCACTCACATAACCAATCTCACCGGCCGAGAGGTCAGCATCCTTAAGCGCCAGTTGCATGGCAATCCCCATGGTTTCTGACGCAGGCTGAGTAACATGAGCACCATCAGAATTCGTCCCAAAACCGACGACTTCTGCATATATCCTGGCACCACGCGCCCTGGCGTGTTCCAGCTCTTCCAGAATAAAGGTACTGGCACCTTCCCCAATCACCAGACCATCGCGATTTTTGTCATAGGGTCTGGGTGTCAACTCCGGGGTGTCATTTTTTACTGATGTTGCAAACAACGTATCAAAGACTGCGGACTGGGTTGGGCAGAGCTCTTCTCCGCCACCGGCCAGCATAATATCCTGCATACCATACTTGATTGTCTCATAAGCATATCCAATGCCCTGGCTGCCTGAAGTACACGCGGTGCTGGTCGGGATAATTCTGCCCGTCAATCCAAAAAATACCCCGACATTCACAGGAGCGGTATGCCCCATCATGCGGATATAGGATGTCGAGGTCATCACAGAGGCCGTATTCTTAATTAGCATGGCACCAAAATCCTTGATGGCATCGGTACTACCCGATGAGGAACCATAAGCGATCCCGGTGTTACCGGACTTGATTTCAGGATCACCGATTAATCCTGCATTTTCCAGTGCCAGTTCACTGGCACGGGTAGCCATCACTGCAACCCGCCCCATACTGCGTAATTGTTTGCGAGTATAGTGCTCAGGTATCTTAAAATCGACTATGGGTGCAGCCAGGCGGGTACGTAAATCAGGGAAACGCTCCCAGTCTTGCATGTAACGGACGGTGTTTTTACCTTCCATTAATTTGGCTTTAATCTCATCCCACTGCGTGCCATGCGCAGTAATT
Organism: Thioalkalispiraceae bacterium; assembly: GCA_050118115.1. GTDB lineage: Bacteria > Pseudomonadota > Gammaproteobacteria > UBA6429 > Thiohalophilaceae > SZUA-24. The sequence goes on along the minus strand of JASFLL010000276.1, from coordinate 967 downwards.
CCTGCCATACCAGTTACAACTACACGTCTTGTCATGCCATGCCACCATTTACTGAAATAACCTGGCGCGTTATGTAGGCAGCATTATCTGAAAACAGATAGCTGACCAGGCCTGCAATTTCTTCAGGTTTACCCATACGTTGCGCCGGAATAAACTTCATCGCCTCTTTCACGATTTCTTCATCGACCATATCGGTTTCGATAAGTCCTGGAGCAACACAATTTGCAGTTATTTTTCTTTTCGCCAGTTCGAGTGCCAACGATTTAATCGCACCGATCAGCCCTGCTTTGGATGCACTATAATTCACCTGGCCACGGTTACCCATTACACCGGAAACTGATGACATACCCACAATACGTCCACCTTGCTTGGCCCTGACCATGGGCATAATCAGGGGTTGTACCACATTAAAAAAACCATCCAGGTTGGTGTGAATCACTGAGTCCCAGTCTTCTTCAGTCAAACCCGGAAATGCACCATCGCGTGTAATACCTGCATTACTCACCACGCCGTAATATGCACCTTTATCTTCAATCACTGAGTCAAGTGCAGCACGCGTTTGCTGTCTATCGCTTATATCAAACTGAACCAGGTCGGCCTCACCGCCATTGTTTTTGATTTGCTTAACAACCTCATCAGCCTGCTCTTTACCAGAACGATAATGCACGGTAACAGCAAACCCATCCGCAGCCAATGCCAAAGCGATTGCCTTTCCTATCCCGCGACTTGATCCGGTCACCAGAACACGTCGACTCATACTGTTTCCCCTTTCAAAAACTGCTCCACATTGTCAGGTGCAAAGACATTCAGTTTTGCATCCGCAATCAGCTCGTTACCCTCGTGGATCGTACACTGAAAGGCTCCCAGACCATTTTCTTCCCGATACAGCTGTTTTACATGAATGATATATTCTTCACCCAGTTTAAACACAGGTTTACTTGGTTCATATTTACGGGAGCCCAGTAAA
>JASFLL010000275.1:0-3687 GCA_050118115.1 Thioalkalispiraceae bacterium | reverse complement strand
TCATCCCCCTGAATTCCGTTTCACCAAACACGAAGGCCTGCCTGTGATAGTTAAACCGGTTATTTTTACCAGTGATAAATTTGGGTGACTTCAGCCGGTTAACGGCTTTTAGCAAGCGTTGTGCATAGTCCTGTTCGGATTCACCCTGGCCGGGCTGTCGGGGCAGATTGTTCAGTTTCAGAAACTGGTCATAAGGACTACCGATATAATTTCCCTGCTCGTCTTTTGCAAATTCCAGGTTATCGACGTAGGCGGCGATCAGACGGGCAATGGCATCAAAGATCTGTTTATCGTTCGCGTTCTTAACGTCAACTCGAAACTGCGCAGGCAGTTGAAACTCGGCTGGGATCGTTTTATCTGCAGCGGTTAATATTTTCTGGTAACTCCCGCCAAATTCTTTTGCCAGTTCACCTTGACCGTCATCGCTACGGATGATGTTGGCGATATGCTGAATGGCCTGTGCTGACTCGTCGGCTAACCAGCCATAGTTGCGACCAGTCAGTGTGCCCCTGACCAGATCTTCCATGGAGTTGAATTCGCCATCATAGTGAAACAGGTGTTCATGTTCAGTGGTCGGGCTGATATTTACCAGCGACATGGAATTGCGGGCCGTCATCCGGTTACCGTCTTTTCGGTCCGGGACAGGACTGTTATGGGAAAAATCGGCATAGGTGCGCATACCGGCGGACGTCTCCTTCTGGTGTTCATCCACCATGTGGCAGGCACGGCAATTCATGGTTTTACCCGCGAAGGGGCCCTGCAAAGGCATATCCATCGTGACGGTGTAGTCGAGCGCGGGGTCTGGCTTTGTCCGATTCGCATAGTAGGCCTGGGCAAAGCGCGTTTCCAGGAACAGGCGTTCACCAATCACCACTTCCGCCGGATCCTGGTCAGTGGTTTGCGCATAACTCACGCAGGAGTAAAGCACGCTGCCCATCAGGCCTGGTATGAATATCAAACTAGCGAATCGACGTGCGTATTGCATATCTTGTCTTATGCCTTCCCAGTTATATCAATGATTTCTAATACGTGGATGCGAATAATAATGATTCTCATTTGCGTATGCAAGTCGGTTATTTCTGCTACTCCAAATTATCAAAAGGAGGATCGTCAGGCTGGCACAGGACCGACTAACATACTGTTATTCAAGGAAAATACATGCAAGTAAGGACTTACTTGCCAGGCTGGCGGTTTACTGGGGACGGAGTACGGCCAGCAAGATAACGGCGATCAGAATCAGTACCGGAAATTCATTGAGCCAACGGTAAAAGACGTGGCTATGGGTATTGCGGTCGTGTTTGAAGTCAATCAGCAGCTTGCCGCAGTAGAGGTGATAAACCACGAGGATAGTGATCAGCACCAGCTTGATCTGCAGCCAGAGCTGGCTAAGGTAGTCACCGCTGAAGAGCATCCAGAAACCGAAGAGCAGGGTCAGGACCATACCGGGCGTCATGATGCCAAAAAACAGTTTGCGTTCCATGATCTTGAAGCGATCGATACTGGGCTGGTCATCTGACATGGCGTGGTAAACAAACAGGCGGGGCAGATAAAACAGGCCGGCAAACCAGGTGACCATAAATATAAGGTGTAATGCCTTAAGCCAGAGCATCAGGAGGATTTCCGGCTGCTGTTGAGCATGGTGACGATTTGTGCACGTAACAATTCCATATCCATTTCGCCGATTTTCTGTTTAACGATCTGTCCTTTGGGATTGATGAGAAACGTGGTGGGGGTCAGGCGGATACCACCAAAGGCACGGGACAGGTTTTCAGTGCCATCATAAACGATCGGGTAGGGAATTTTTTTGCGCTTTTGCATTTCCAGAATGTGGTCAGGACGGTCATAGGACATGGCAATGCCAATAATTTCCAGGCCCTTGGGGGCCAGGTCGTGATAAAGCTCGATTAAATGCGGCATTTCCTTGATGCAGCCGGGACAGGAGGTGGCCCAGAAGGTGACGAGTACCGGTCGACCCTGCAGCGCTTTCAGATCAATGGTGCGATTCGAATTGAAGGCCGAAATTTTTAAATCCGGGGCACTCTGAATGCCGGCCGGGCTTAACCATATATATGTAACGACCAGTAACAGTCCACCGACAAATGCGGTAATCAGCCAGTCTCGCGGGGATAACTTTTTCATCACTCTTTCCTGCTTTCTGTCATTTTGTACTATGCCACGTTTGATAGCGGTAAGTAGATCTGGTTCACTTCAATTTAAATCCAGTCGCGGGCCCGGGACGAATTGTCCAACATTTCCAGGCCAATAATCAAAGTTGTTGGTCATTTTTTCAGTCTGGTCGGATGAAAAAGCAGGTTTTGACTCATCTCGATCGGCCGATTAACTATATATATGTAATTCTGTTTAACGTGAGCCGGCTTGTCTTTTACATATCGGGCATTTCTCAAGTATCATGGGCAATTGCAATCGTATTGACCGGTAAGCAGCAGGATGGATAAGAAGATAAAAGTTGGTATCGTTGGTGGCACGGGTTATACGGGTGTCGAGTTATTACGTTTATTGATTTTACACCCACATGTGGAGATAACCGCAATCACCTCCCGATCCGAAGACGGTCAATCGGTGGCGCAACTGTTTCCGAATCTACGTGGTTACCTGGATCTTGCCTTTAGCCAGCCGGATGTAAAAACCCTGTCTCAGTGCGATGTGGTTTATTTCGCCACGCCGAATGGCACGGCGATGAAACTGGTGCCCGAGTTACTCGATGCGGGAACCCGGATTATCGACCTGGCCGCCGATTTTCGCTTAAAAGATGAAAAAGAATGGCAGCAATGGTATGGCATGCAACATGCCTGTCCTGATTTACTGGCAGATGCAGTGTATGGCTTACCCGAAGTCAACCGTGAACAAATCAAGCAGGCCAGACTGATCGCCAATCCCGGCTGTTATCCAACTGCGGTCCAGCTCGGTTTTTTACCGTTACTGGAAGCCGGTGTTGTTGAGCCGACGCATTTGATTGCCGATGCCAAGTCGGGAGTCAGCGGTGCGGGCCGCGGAGCCAATGTTGGCAATCTGCTAGCTGAAGCCAGTGAAAGTATGAAAGCTTATGGCGTGCCGGGACATCGTCACTGGCCTGAGATACGCCAGGGTCTGCGCGGGATGACTGGCGACGAAATTGGTTTGACCTTCGTACCGCATCTGACGCCGATGATCAGGGGAATCCATGCTACGCTTTATGCATCGTTGAAAGATAGCAATACTGACCTGCAGAAATTATTCGAGCAAAGATATCAGTCCGAGCCTTTCGTTGATGTGATGCCAGCGGGTAGTCACCCAGAAACACGAAGTGTTAAGGGTGCAAATCAGTGTCGGATTGCGGTCCACGTTCCTCCCAGTGGCAATGTTGTCGTGGTTTTATCCGTGATTGATAACCTGGTCAAAGGTGCGGCGGGACAGGCGGTGCAAAATATGAATATCATGTTTGGTTTTGATGAAACCGCTGGTTTGGAAATAATAGGATTGGTGCCCTGATGTCATTAGTTGTAAAAGCTCATCAACCCTGGAAGACGAGGATCCTGCTTGGTCTGGGAATGATTGCGCTGGTTATCCTGGGATATGCCCTGTTCGAATACGGTCGTTTTAGCGCGGGTTATGACAGTATCGAGGCAGACGAAGAACATGATGTCTTACTCAAGCGTGTTGACGAGCTGGAAGAAAATATCGATGAGT
>JASFLL010000274.1:0-3710 GCA_050118115.1 Thioalkalispiraceae bacterium | reverse complement strand
TGCGACAGCCTGAATTTCAGTGGCAGACCAGTTGCTGATAGTGAGCGGCGTACTGACACCACCGACAACCAGCGACACTGACCCCGTACCCTGAGTGGCCCCGAAGCCGTGATCGCGGGTAATGGTCGGAGCATTATAATAAGGTTTCAGCACCAGTGGACCTTCGTAGGCCGGGTTGGGCACCACGACCTCCGTACCCTCCGAAACAATCGTCAGCGTACCACCCGAGGTCACCAGCGGTCCGAATCCATTGCCGTTCACTTCCGCAATCACCGGTGCACCTTCCGCGGCCGCACAATCCGGTGAGTTGAAGCCACCAGCGAATGCAGATGTCGGCAGGATCGGTGTGTCGAGGTACGTATTGGTACCCGGCATGAATTGTCCTGTGTAGCAGGCACTCAAGTAGCGATTGTTTTTCGTCGCACCTGACTCGTTGAGACAGGCAGACATCATCGCCGGTGAATAACCGCTCGGAATCGGGATGTTTGCCGAAAATGTTGATGGCAGCAGGCCGTTGTAACGACCGAACGCATCACCGAGACCACTGTAGACAATGTTGTCATTAAAATCACGAATCGTGAATGGCATGTAGGCCGGTGACCACTTCTCGCCGAACCCCGGTGAATTGGGATTGGTTTCGTTCGAGATGTCGTCGGTAATCAGACCTGTAAATTGGGCCGCGACCGGCGTGGAGGTAAAGAAGTGGAAGTCCGCTGCCGCCTGACCCTGGTCGGAAAGCACAACTTCCTTGCGATCGCAAAGTGGACGCCAGGCCTGTGCGAAAGGCGCGGGTTCACCCGGGAACAGGCTTAATTCGTCAGGCACCTGGTGATACTTGCCCACGCACGGTGGCTGGGCCAGTCCGTATTGGGGTCCCTGGGCCGCCAGGATCATTGCCTGGTCAGGCACAACCAGCACCAGCGAACCATTGGGCAGGACAACGCTGACAGGCGCCGGTCCGAGGTTGCTGCCATAGGCATCACCAAAGCCGACGTTCATATCTTGTTCCTTGTACTGTTCATAACCTGGTGGCAACACGGCCTCTACCACGTACTTGCCGGGCGAAATATTGTTGAATGCATAGCCACCGTCAAAGACACCCGGGCGCACCTGGTTCCAGTTGCGGAAACCGTCGTAGCAGTGGGTGACGTCACCTTCGAGCGTATTTACAGTAAATGGATCGGCCGGATCTTCGCCCTGACAACCCGTCGGTTGCGACTTATCCCAGCTGTCGGTTTCGACCTCCTGCACCAGCGTGAGCACCTCCGGACCGTCATACAGACCGTTGCCGTTCACATCGATGTCACCGCCAGCGACATTCGGAAAATCGTCCAGCGGTTCGACGTTGGTATCCACCAAGTTGGGATCGCGCTGGATGACGCTATAGAGACGCATTTTGACGCTGGCGATACCGGGCTCCCAGGGATCGCCCACAGTCAGGCGTGGATCCCCTTCGCCACGTGTTGAACTGTAAAAAACGATACCGGAAATACCGCCATTCTCACCCGGTGCATAAGGGACCTTACCCCAATCAAACGTGCTGGTCTGGCCAGGGAAACCCTGGTAAGCCTCCAGCAGTACGGACGAGCCGGTTTCAGTACGCGTTTCACACGTAGCATCCGTACAGGCTTCGTTACCAGCAGTAAAATAGGCCGGATTCTGCACCTGCGGATTGAGGATGTTGGTTTCATTCACAGGCCCACCGGCGTCGACAGTGACCGTTACACCAGTCGGCTTGAAGCGCGTGTAATCGACCTCATAAATCTGCCAGGAGAAGAACGGGAATGCCTGGTCGAACGGTACGAAACCTGTCGAGTCGGTGGGATATGACTGATTAACAGTACCATCGCGCCATCGCAGGTTTATAGCCTGTTCCGGCATGCCCACTTCGCAGTCCTGGCGAATACCGTCACCCGCAATGCCGCCTCCGGTAGTACCTGCACAGCCATCGTCCAGGAAGACGTTGTGTTCAGTACGAGTGAACCAGGCCGGTACGCCGACATTGCCGAGACTGACATCGCCGCCCGCTACCGTTACAGTCTGGAAGCTGATGATCTGGTCAAGATAAGTATCCCAGACAACCAACTGGTAAGTACCATCAGGAATACCCGCAATGGTGAATTCGCCCAGGTGAGCAGGATCGTTTGACGCCTGTACGGTCGCAATACTCGGCCCGATACCGGCATCGCTATTCAAACCAATCCAGGCGCGTGTGTATGACAGACCATCGTAAGAACCCGTATCAACGGTTAATGGTAGCCCGGGTGGCCGCGGGTCATGCAGCAATGTGACATTACCAGTTATGTTGTGCAGAGGCGTGGTGCTAGCTGGTGCCGGTACCTGACAAGGGTCAGCGCCCATACAGGAATGCTCAGGATTGACGAATCCGATAAACGCATGAGGTCCGGTTAAACCGAATTCCACAAAATAAGGTGGTTCAGCGGCTTTCACCCAGGTGTCGATAACCTTGGTACCCTCGATGGTGGAGGTCTGCGTCCAGTTTTTTTCAGAGGCAGGTGGCAAGGCAATGACGCCATACTTGCCCGGCGGCAAATCCTTGATAAGTACCTGGCCCACTAATCCCGCAGCCTGGTTTTCCGGCGTATTGGGACAACTTAGAATGACACCCGCTGGCGGCATTTGGTAGCCTTGAAAGCAGTCCAGTGCGTTCTTCAACGGGTTACCGTAGGCATCCTGTGACATCGTACCGCCCGAGATTCCGTAACGACCGCCTGCATCTTCCAGCGTTATCGGGAAACCGCCAAGGCCTTGTTCATTGCCGTCCACTGCGCCGTTGGTTGGCGCATTATCCTCAAAAACAAACACGCTGACCTGGGCCGTCGGGATTTCCTGTTTGTTTACTATAACCGTGACGTCAGTCTGACCCGGCAGGATCTGCGCACCACCAATGGTATGACCTTGACCGGTGCCCGCATCATTCGGAAGCACTGATACGTAGTAATACTTGTTCGGATCAAGTGCCACCTGATTGAATGGGATGCTATTATTTTCATAATTAGCAGGGTCTGTAGGGTCAAAATTAGGAGCAGTAGGATCCACACCCGGTAGAAGGTTGCTTGAATCGTAGCAATCCGTACAACCCTGCGCGATAACCGGCATGGAGCTCTTGTGAAAATTCAGGGATTGCTGTTGGCGCACCGGTGTGATCTGCGGATTCAATGGATCGAGGTGGAAGGTTGTATCCTCTTGGACGATCCAGCGATATGATGTCACCAATACCGGAGCCTCGCCGGTCACGACGGGTTCCTGCACAATCAGGGCAATATTGGAGACCGGTTTCGGTTCCAGGCTAACCACGACAGAGTTACTGTCTGCGGTACCATCGTTTGCATGGTAGGTAAATGTTGTCGCGGTAGTGCCAGCATATGTAAATGAACCATCGTATGAATTTGGAATAGCGATACCATTAACATCAACCCTCTGGTTTAGTGTCAGTCCGGCCGGTGCAGTACCCTCGATAACCACGGTCAGCTCATCACCATCCACATCCATATCGTTCGCAAGCAGACCATGTGCTTCATCAACGGTGATTTCAGTGCCTACCGTGTTGGAATACGGACCATCGACGGCGGCCACAGGCGCATCATTCATAAACGAGACATTGAGGGTGACGCTGGCGCTGTAGGTTTCTCCACTACTAATGTTGATTGCACTGTAGGTGAAGCCGTCGACGCCCGAGAAATCCTTGT
>JASFLL010000273.1:0-3711 GCA_050118115.1 Thioalkalispiraceae bacterium | reverse complement strand
GGGATCAAAACCTTCGAAACACTGGCCCTGCTTGATAAGTGGTTTAGTATCGAAATGAAAAAACGATTCACCAGTGAGGTTTTTGTATTTTTTGGGTTAAATAAACGCCTCAGAAAAAGCCGCAAATATGCCATAAACTCATAGCATCAATTTGGTAGTTTGTTCAGAATGATAAGACTGTTAGTTGGAAAATTAGATTGGAATCAGCCGAAAAAGCTTAATGCAGACAAGACTTAACAAATCCAGTCTATTCATTATCTCCATCTTTTTAGTCGTCTCGATAATTTTCACCGTCAGTTTACCTAACCGTGTTCTGCATGGTGACGATGCATGGTTTGCTGAACAATCGTATTGGCTGGCAAATGAAGGTGTTGTCAGATCAGAGTTATTCCGTGGGATACTTGATTATGAAACACGAATGAGTGTGTATCATAAGCTACATATCTGGCAAGGCGCAATCATAGCCTCACTACCTGATTGGTCTATATACAATTTCAAATTTGTAAGCTTTATTTATTTGTGTGTCATGATTGCTGGGATCTGGGCACTGATTAGAAAATTCGGTTACTCTGATCAAAAAAATATCATATTTATTTTGATGATTCTGTTAGTGGCCAATGGATACCTGGTTGAATACTCATTTGTATATCGGCCTGAAATTTCCATGTCAGCGCTTGGCGTTTGGGCGTTCTATCACCTTATCAAGTTCAATGACAATAAAAGAAAACGCCACGTTTTAATCGCTGCTTTCTTGAGCGGATTAATCGTGTTATTTCATCTCAATGGCATAATATTTGTAATCGCAGGAATGTCATTGCTATTGTTTTCAAGGAATTTTATTGCAACTATCTATTTTTTAGCAGCTAGCTTCCTCGTCTGCGCCTTATATTTCATCGATATTGTTTATTTTGATGACTTTTCAAGGTTTGTAAATCAATTCACTCACGATCCAGCTTTACTTGATAAGGATAAAAGTATAATTGGTGTAATCAGTACTTTTCTTAGCGAACCTGATCGATATTTTAGCCACACCCGGGAAGGTTCCTATTCACTATTAATGCTATTTATCATATTAATTGCACGCAGGAATATCTGGAGTAATACGTACTTAAAATATACCGCAATCTATTTAGCGATACTTAGTATCACTATGGCATTTATAGCCGCTGGTAAAAAACCATATTACCTTATATTAACAATGCCTTTCTTTTTTATTCTGGCAGCCAGCCAGTTCAACTGGATATTAAACGCAGGAAAAACCCAATCGCGCACTTTGATAACACTGTGTTTCTTGTACCTGATTTTTAACGAAGGATTTATTGTTAAATATTTAATTTTGGAAAAAAATCACCTGCCACAAACACATGCAAATGTCATCAAGACATTTAATATTCCTGAACACAGCAAAATTGTTGCCCCAATCGGGTTCATATTTAATGAACTACCAGGATTTCAGATACAGGAGATCGCCTCATACGAAGTTCAGGCCAGATTACAGCATGAAGACCCATCACAAATTGATTATGGCACCTATGCTGACAAGTATGATCGATACTATATTATTCTTACAAAGGATTTTGTAACCAATAGAAATATCACTAATAAACGAATCAGTGGATTTGATTTTTTAGGGCAGGAAGATAAATTTCTAGTCTACAAAAAACACCGTATAAACTGACCAACCAGACTCTCAGATTGCTAATCGAATCAGAATTAAATAAATAATTACCACATCGCTCTTTTGGCATTATTCTTTTCTTTTTCGATCACTACCCCCACCAGCGTACTCCATAATTTAATCCCGGCGTATCTTTCAACCATGGATGTGGAAACCTGAAACTCAGTTAATGCTTTGTTACTGCTTTTGTTAGGTATAATGAAAGACCACATATGTAATTTGCCTTTGTTATTCTCTGTAAGAATTGATTTGAAATATGCGTGAGGAATCGGTATCGAAACACCATTACCGTCTTCAGTACCAATACTCTTAACTGGTTTGTCAAAATCAAAAATCGGTCCACAGATCACATAGGTCTCATATATGTTTTTCTTATTATTCAATCGACGCACTTCTGATTCGAGGTTTCGCCAGATTCTACGGTTAAAACCAGGCGCCTGTGGGGACATGTTAGAAAGCAGAAATGTTTCACTATTTTGTAGTTCCGTTTCACGTTTATCGGCACTGGCAATAAGGTGGCCACGATCATAACCTGAACCTGAATAGTCAACCAGGTCGGCGCGGAACATACCGGGGATACGATAGTCGGGACGGAAATTATCAAGCCGTTCCAGATCCTCACGATCCGGGTCAACAATTTCCAATGCCCATTTTGCCTGTCTAAAGTAATATGAGTAACCAACCATATAATGACGGTTCACGATAATTTGATCGGCGGCCGGTACACCATAGCGGGTTTCTCGTCGCAAACTGGGAACTTCAGCCATACAAACACTCCTTCATTAATTTTTATAGTAGTTTATCCGGAATTTAATACATTTATGAGATACGACTATCAAATATACTACTAATAAGCTAACAATTAACGTACTTTTAAACTATTTTTATCCCACAATATCAGCTGACTGATCCACATCCATGATTACACCAGCATCATGGGTAGTAACTAATTCAACCTTTTTTTTATGTTTTCTTATAATATGGCGCGCACCGATGTCATCACCAAGTTTCGCTAGTTCTTCTTTATGGCATCGATGAAAACCAACCGGATGTCCGCGTTGATCCAGATAGACTGGCGCCACAATATCTGCACCGTCTTTGAGTCTAGCTGCTAGTTGATGGATAGTTTCCGTCCTGACATAGGGCATATCAGCAAGGGTAATCAACCAGCCTGAGGCATCTGGACTGGCCAGAACACCACAGGCAATACTGCTACCCATACCCCGGTCTGCCTGTGTGTTAACCACTACGCGCAGACCTGTTTGCTCAAGCTGACGGGTATAGGGGATTAAATCCTGGTTAATTACCGCAATCGAGTCGGGAAGCACGCACGCCAGTTTTTGCGCTGTTACCAGCAACATCGGCGTATCGTCAAGCAAGTTGTAAACAAGTTTATTACTACCGAAACGCCGACCCTGTCCAGCTGCCAGCAAAATACCAACAGGAGGCTGGCTCATACCAGACTGACAGATTGTGTTATAGACGAACTGACAATGTTACGTTGCTGAGTAATGTCAGCCATAATCGATAAGGCAATTTCGGGTGGTGTATGACTGCCAATCGGCAAACCAACAGGGGCATGCAGGCGTTGAATTTGTTTTCCAGAAACGTCCAGTTCTCTGAGTCGCCGCCGACGAGCATCGCAATTACGCTGTGAACCAATTGCACCAACATAAAATGCTGGCGAGCTCAACGCATCCAGCAGTGCCATATCATCCAGCTTGGGATCATGTGTTAATGCCAGGACGATACTGCGTGGTTGTTGGGCATAGTGCTGGACAGCATCGTCCGGCATCATTGTAGTAAGCTCAGTCCCTTCTACCTGCCATGCTAGTGCATATTCTTCACGTGGATCACAAACAATAACACGATAATCGAGCATTAGAGCCAGTTGTGAAACATACTGCGAAAGGTGGCTAGCGCCAATTAATAACATATTCCATTGTGGCCCATATATTTTACGTACATAGATATTGGTATAAATAAATTTATCTATTGCTTTGGCCGCCTGTATTGTTACCGCTCCACTCCGC
>JASFLL010000272.1:0-3716 GCA_050118115.1 Thioalkalispiraceae bacterium | reverse complement strand
GACCCTGCAGAATGCCCGCGACTCCCGCACCTACGGTGACTTTCACACCTGGTACCTGAAACAGCTTGCCGCGGCCGAAAGCACCTACGGGCACCGGCTGGTGGACGTGCTTGACATCCACTGGTACCCAGAAGCCGCCGGCGGTGGCACGCGCGTCATTGCCGACAGTGGCGATGCGGCCATCGCGGCCGCGCGCGTGCAGGCGCCGCGCAGCCTGTGGGATCCGAACTACACCGAGACTAGCTGGATCACCCAGAACATCGGCGAGCCGATCGCGCTGCTGCCGCGCCTTAAGAACAAGATCAACACCTATTACCCGGGTACCAAGATCGCGATCACCGAGTACTACTATGGCGGCGGCGACCACATCAGCGGCGGCATCGCGCAGGCTGACGTGCTGGGCATTTTCGGGCGTGAAGACGTCTTCGCCGCGACGCTGTGGCGCCTGGGCGCCAGCAATCACACGTTCATCTACGGCGGCTTCGAGATGTTCCGCAACTACGACGGCGCCAACGGCAGCTTCGGCAACACCAGCATCAAGGCAACCAACAACGACGTGGAGAACGCCAGCGTCTACGCCAGTGTGGATGCGGGCAACCCGGACCGCATGGTGATCATTTGCATCAACAAGAGTGGGGCCGCCAGGACGGCCGGGATCGACATCACCCATACCGCCCAGTTCAACAAGGCCGAGGTCTATACCCTCACCAGCGCCAGCAGCCAGCCGGTAAGGCAAAGCGATGTAAACATCACGCTCACGAACGCCTTGCAATACACCATGCCGCCCAACAGTGTGACGACACTGGTGCTGAAGCCGTAATCCACTCACCAACACCACACGGTACTACCGAATGCCGGGAGCAACCTGCGTTGCTCCCGGTACATTTTGCCAACGAGTTCTTTCCGTTCGGAAACGGAAAGGTCTAACTTGGGGAAACCTGATGGCTCGTGGCGGCCCAAAAAACGCGGTTATAGCCATACTGTATGCTTGAGGTGTTTCGAATCAGGATCAGGTCGACAATAAAACCCGGCAGACAATACAGCCTGACTGCTAACTGCACTACTGAGCGTATGCGCGAACGCGAATCCCCTGAGACGCCGCGAACTTACGAATTCTCCCTGGTGGTTCGGACCCACTCAGGACCACGCTTGCGCAGCATGACTAACAGCTTCCAGAGAACAAAGCTTGGGACGCGAGCCAGATCAAGCAGACCACGCATCCCGACGCCACTGAGTTGCCAGCCACGCATCACATACATAATCAGACTCAGTGCACATAGCGCAGAAATCAGCAACCACGGCCACATGGATGGAACAACAATTGTGGCGATGCCCGCCGCAACCATGAAGAGAACGATATTTATGAAGACATACGAGAGAGGAGGCACCAATATTTCGAGCGCAAGATCCAGGCACACCTTACCATTCGGGCGCAGGCTGGCCCGCAGCAATGGGAGCAGCCTTGAGCGTATCAGCGACCAGCGTCCGCCCTCCCAGCGTTGTCGTTGGGATGTGGCTGCTGTCTCACTTGAAACGAGAAGACCGAGGATTTGCACCTCGTCGGCATAAACAACGCGGTAATTGGCCAGCGCCAGATCAATTGAATATTCGAGATCTTCTGTTAGTGAAAAGGCTTTGTAGGGTACCTCGTTCAATAAAGAGTGTGTGACGCACCAACCATTGCCACGAATTCCGCATGAGAGCTTCATGTGTTCACGAGCACGCCAACGAAGTTGATGTAGCGCGGCGTAGGCAATGGTCATCAAACGTGTACGCCATGAGTCATTGGGATTTAAAACACCGTAGACCCCCTGGAGTGCGTGGGCGCCATTCTCGATCCGCGAGGCAAAGGCCTCGAGCATATTCGGCGAAACTTCCGTATCCGCGTCGACGACAACCACGGCATCAGCCCACTGGTCAGTCAAACTATATTGAAATGCATAGTCCAGTGCGTAACCCTTGCCGCGATTGTTTTCATCGTGACGCTCGAGGACCTGGGCACCGGCCTCACGCGCAAGTGTAGCGGTGGTGTCGGCGCAGTTATCCGCTACAACGATGATTCGATAGCGATCCTCTGGCCAGTCCAGTTGCAGAAGGTTTTTGACTGTAGCCTGAATAAGCAAGGCTTCATTATGCGCGGGGACGATGACGTCGAAGCGGACTTGTCGCGATGAGTCAGGCGGACCGACGCGTTCCGCACGAGACAGCAGGGTTAGGATAAGTAAATATAGACTGACTGCAGTCGCAGGCAGAGCCAGTACAATCAGAATGAGTTCAGCCAATAGCATGCAAGTGCCTTTTGTTTATAAGCCGCATATTTCCATCCGATGAACATCGAGTTTTTCCAATGTCCGCGAATGCCGTATTTGAATCAAAAACCAGCTCGATGCCTACCAGCTGGAAATGAAAAAACGGTCATCAACACCGCTTTTTTGGCATAGCAGTACCGTTTTTACACGTTTTATCAGGTCTATTGGAGCATCGTCTGTGCGCTGACGTACGGACTAGCGGATACCGTAAATCTAACTTCAGTACCTGAGATAGACTTACGAATAGATTAATACGCAACGGCAAGTAGTCAAATCTCACCGTTTATTTTCGTACCATTGAGTTAGCTACAGCACATACATTGTATGTGACCAGTTGTAATATTTGCTTACAACTGATTTGTGGGTTTACGTAGAAGAAGCGAAATAATTAAAACACCAATCCTGTTTTATCAAAACATTATTGATCTTGATTCTTTGTCGCGGAATCTATCTGTAAATAAATCCAGGAGGGAGAAATATTCATGGAAAGAAGCGGGGTTCCTGTGCCTGTTTCTTACGACAGAAGAATATTTTCAACTGCTGGAAGAGGCCGCCTTCACCTGGTGTGTTTGGGTAGGTAAAAATTGCACCCTGACGGATGACTGGTGCCAGGCAGAACAGAGGGTTCTTAACATGATATCAGACCTAGGTGTTCAGCCTGATGGAAGTACCAGGTTTCAACGTAGAACTGATAGACATGTTGAGCAGACCCGGCTAGCAGCCATGAAAAACGGTATAGGTTCTGATGATGAAAATAATTGAATTGCCATTGTGTGGGCTTAAAGTATCAAGGTTCATTTTCGGTACGGCCAGTCTTTTTAATGTCAATGTCGCAAGACCGAAAAAACGCCAAAACCTGCTCGCTGCTGCTGTCGATGCAGGCTTCAGTCATTTCGATACGGCACCTTCCTACGGCTTTGGCTGGGCAGAACGTGACCTGGCGCCGATTTTAAAAGCACATCCTGATGTCAGCTTCACTAGCAAGGTTGGTATTTATTCTCCCGGCGGCGAGAATCAGGGGAATATTTCTGTTTTTCTTCGCAAGGCAGCGGGGCGCATTATTCCGGCGATCTCCCGGTTCACCATTGATTTTTCGCTGTCACGGGCAAAAGACGCGCTGGAGGGCAGCCTTAAACGTACTGGTCGTGACACGATCGATCTCTACACATTGCATGAGCCGGAACTTCCGCTTCTGCAAGTCGATGAATGGAAACGCTGGCTGGAGGACTGCAAATCCAGTGGCAAGGTCCGCGAGTTCGGCTTTGCACTGACAGCTGACCAGCTCGCCCCCTTCCTCGAACGCGATATCATGATCGGAAACATCATCCAGCTTATCGACAGCCTGGAAGATCGAGAGGCCGATATTCTGGCGCAGTATGGAAAACCGATGCAGATTACCTATGGCTA
>JASFLL010000271.1:0-3721 GCA_050118115.1 Thioalkalispiraceae bacterium | reverse complement strand
GATGTGCTCTAACCCCATGTATTTTAAGATTTTTTAACGAGTTTTGGCTGGAAACGATGCCTGACACGTTGAAACCCTGCGTCAACCAGCGCTGTGCGACTCGCTGACCGATGTCACCACAGCCAACGATAGTCACATTTTCATAGGGTGTAATTTGCTTCTTCATTAAGAGATAATGCGCGGCCCGTAGATAAGCAGTAGATTAACAAACTATGTCCTTTCAGGTGACGTTTAACAAGTCCAGTACTCGCTTTCTCGTACAGGAAAATGAGCATGTTCTCGATGCTGCCATTCGGCAGGGTATCGGTATGCCCTACGGCTGTCGAGATGGTAAATGTGGCTCCTGCAAGGGCAAAATAATCTCAGGTCAGGTCAGGTATGCAGAACAACCAGAAGCCCTGACCACCGAAGAACAAAGTCATGGTATTGCCTTGTTTTGCCAGGCCTATGCCAAAAGTGACCTGGTGATCGACGTCCAGGAACTCAAGCACAGTGCCGAAGTCCCGGTTAAACGCTTTCCCGCAAAAGTCACCAGCATCGAACGTCTCAGCCACGACGTGATGCGTATCATACTCAGCCTGCCACCTACCATGCGTTTACAGTTTTTTGCTGGCCAGTATATCGATTTTATTCTTAAAGACGGTCGCCGCCGTAGTTTTTCTATTGCCAATGCCCCCCATGATGACAAACATATTGAACTACATGTCAAACATATTCAGGGCGGCGAATTCACTGGCGAAGTTTTCGATAATATGAAAGTAAATGACATCGTCAGGATGGAAGGTCCTTTAGGTAGCTTTTTCCTGCGCGAAGAGTCTGATCGTCCCGTTATTCTTATGGCCGGCGGCACCGGCTTTGCGCCAATCAAAGGTATCATCGAGCATGCTTTGAATAAAAATATAAACCGCGAATTTCATATCTACTGGGGCGCCAGAACATTTAAGGATTTATATTTTCATGAACAGGCAAAAAAATGGGCTGACGATAATCCAAACATCACCTATACGCCGATACTGGACAGAAAAGAAGACAACCCAGACTGGCAGGGCCGTACCGGTTTCCTGCATGACAACGTATTAATGGATTTCAAAGATTTTTCCAATGTTGAAGTTTATGCCTCGGGTCCGCCAGTCATGGTGTATGCCGGACGAGATGCATTTGTACCGTATGGTATGGAACCGGAGCGTTATTATTCGGATGCCTTCGAATTTTCCAACGACTAATACTTACCAACCTTACATCACTCCCTGCGATCCAAGTAAAACGGCTAATTTATGCCTGCAGGACATTATCCACCCTGCAAGTATATCGAGGAATTTCCCAAATACTTTTTTCCTGGTGAAAAGCTCGAATAATTAAACCACCGAGGGAATGACGGGAAGAGTAGTGGGCACGACCATTAGCAGGTCATCGAGCTTTTCTTCCTGCGCGAGTAACAAGCCCTGCCTGAAATAACTGGCGGCCTTATCGGGTTCTTCCAGCTGCTCCATCAACTGACCGAGTTCTTTATAGGAATCGGATCGTGCCTGGATACCTATACTGGCATCGAGATAAGACTGGGCTTTGCCCCAAAGTTTGTTGCGTTTACACAGGCGTCCAAGTGTCAGTAACAATACCGGGTTATTTTCATTACCCTTCAGCCAGTTTTCAGCTGTTGCCAGCTGTTTGTCGCTATCGCTGGCCTCAATTAAACCATAGATATAAACAAGCTGATCATCCCAGCTCCGTTTCACCATATCCCGTACTATTGACTCTGCATCATCATGTGCATCCAATGTTAGTAAACAACGCGTATAATGTTGAGCCATTTGAATATCCTGGCGCAAATTTTTAGGCACGCGCTGCCATACTTCCTTGAGTTGTTCCAGTTTACCCCGTTGTGTGGCAATGGTAATCAGTTCCCGATAAACAACTCGCTCTAGTTGTTTAAGCTGTTCACTGTTAATAATTTTATATTTCTTTAATTCAGGCAGGATCTTCTGCAAATCACCCCAGCTTCTTAACATTTCATAAATGCGTGCCAGTAAAAACAGAACATGAGGATGTTTGGGTGAACTGGTATGCAGTTGTACCAACGTGGCAAGTGACTGTTCCAGTTGCCCGTGTACCATCTGTAATTCCGCCTGGGTAAGCTGAACAGCAAAACCCGCACCCTGCATATTTTTATGGGCCAGGGCCAGGTAATTATCACGGCGGTCAGGCGCGGATTGTTTTTGCGCTGCCCTGGCTGCAGATAGATAATTAATTAACGGCGTTTCACTATCTGAGGCATGCCGCACCAGGTAACGTTCTGCTCGTGTCCAGTTTCCCTGTGCCAGTTCAACCAGACCTTTGTTGGTATCACGGCGTGCACGCAGATGTCTTTGACGTTGACGCCAGCCCTTGAATGCAACGGGCATATGCCAGCCTGATACCGCAATCCTGACCAGAAAGTAAAACAGAAACAGACTGATCACATAAAGAATGATAAACAATGACAGGCTTAACTCGGCGGTCTTATAACCCCAGGCGATCAGGACATAGCCCGGATCCTGGTAAGCAAGCAGGCTTAGAAAAACTGAAATCAGTAATATAATTAGCGAACCGAATAACCACTTCATTTATTCTGCTCCAGTCGCCGATGCTGGATTTTGCTGTTGCGCAGGCGTTGTTGGCACCGGTTTTGTTGCCCCAGCAGAATCAGTCTCTTTTGGTTTCTCAGACCTGGGTTTGGGCTTTACTGTTTTTTGTTTTGCTTCACCCACGATCCCCAGACGATAATCATGTAATACCTGATAGGTATTACTTATATCGGGCAGATCAGGTGCAATAGATTGAGCCTTAAGCTGCTCCAGGGTTTCCACCGTACTTTTGGTAATAGGCGACTGCTTGTCAAAATATTTTTCAATCCAGGCAATCGCTGTAGCCAGCCTTTCATCATAGACTTTGGCCTGACCTGAGAGCATGGCAAGACGTGCCTGCTCAATCTGGAGGCGCAGATTTTCTGTCAGAAAGAAGCGTTCATCAGGGCTGAGTAATGGCTGAATGGGGGCTTCATGATCACGGATGACAATCAGACTTTTAAGATCAGACCATATCGCCGCAGGGAGCTCTGACCATGATTCAACATTTTTGGATGCCTTCTCTTTTTGCGCCTGTGCTTCTTCTTCATGCTTTTTAGATTTGGGATCCGGCGTGGCCAGCGGCAAATTTTCAACTTCTTTATTGATGGCCGACAAGGTCAGGGATAGTCCTGCCAGGTCAGCCTGGGGAACCTGTTTTAAAGACTGGATCGCCTCGGCAATGACTTTCCGTACAGTCAAAATGCCGGGGTCACCGGTTTCCCGCAAGCGCACATCAGCAGACTCAAGTGCAGAGATAGCAGTATTAATATCGCGTTCAAACAAAAGCCGGTAGTTAGCGAGCTGGATTAAATATTCGGCCTCCATTAATAACCAGTCTTTACGTAAATGACGGTTTTTATCCCGCAATACCTGGATATAATCAGTCAACTGCTTTTGCTGGTTTTGCATTGCCTCCATGCGCGCCATGAGTTTGTCTTCAAACTCACGATTCTGCTCTCTTATGTCAGCTTGTGATTGCTGGATATCAGTAAACACATGCTGGGTTTTAGTCATTTCTGTATAGCCATACCACACACCAACTGCGATGATAATAACCACAATCAACACAACCAGTCCCCAACTAGAGGACTTGTGTCTGGTCGAGCGTCGCTTATGCG
>JASFLL010000270.1:0-3724 GCA_050118115.1 Thioalkalispiraceae bacterium | reverse complement strand
ATGATGGTAGTTCCTTACGGGATTTTTCTGCAAGTTGATGTTCGGCCTGCTTCAGTAATTGTTCTGCCTCATCTCGGCTTGGCGGGCGCTCTGAAGGTGCCTTGAATACAAAAATATCTTCTTCACCTTCAAGAATAGTTTTGTCCTTGATGACGTGAAGTTTGGCTTTGGCTAGCTTGGGACCGCGTCCAAGGTTGATTTCATAGTCTTCTTTTTGTTTCTCAGATTCCTGTCGATCGAGCTTGCTGCGAAGTTGCTCGGCCATTTGTTTGGCCTTATGTGAACGCTCTGCAGCAAGACGTTGTTGCTCTACTTGTTGAGTCCGGGCCTGTTGCTCAGCGGCCTTACGTTGTTGTTCGACTTGCGCTGCAATGCGGGCCTGCTCCTCAGCTACGCGTTGTTGCTCGATCTGCGCTGCAATGCGAGCCTGTTCCTCGGCAATCGCCTGGGCCTCGGCTTCCTGTTCGGCGCGTCGTCTTTCCGCAGCTTCCGAGGCGAGTCTTGCTGCTTCGGCGGCAGCGCGCGCATGTTCAATTTCTTCCGCCTGGTGTCTAGTCGTCTCTTCTTCCATTCGTGCCTGTGCACGTTTTGCTTCACTTTCAACCAGCTGGCGTGTTTGTTCCATTTCAGAACGTAAGCGATTTGCTTCTTCAAGCGCCTCTCGTCGGATGGCTTCGGCTTCAAGCTGAGCAGTTTCCATGGCCTTGCGAGATACTTCTTCGATCATCTTTTGACGAATTTCATCCGCTTCCTTGAGTGCCTGTTGACGCGCAGCTTCACTTTCCTGTTCAACCTGACGACGCGCTTCTTCACGGGCTTTTAACTGGGCTTCCTGGAGAGCCTGCTTACGGATATTTTCTGCTTCCAGTTCGGCGGTCTTGCGTGCCTCTTCAAGCGCTTTTTGTCTTTCAGCTTCAAGTTCCTGACGACGTAATTGATCTTCAGCCTTATTTCTTGCCCATTGCTCAGCAGCTTTTTGTTTTTCCTGCTCTAATTGGGTACGCAGATTTTCAGCTTCTTTAAGGGCCTGTTTGCGTATCGCATCAGCTTCCAGTGCAGCCTGGCGCCTTGCTTCTTCAGCTGCCTTTGAAGCTTCAGCAACAGAGAGGTCTGCTTTTCTACGTGCTTCAGCCATCGCTGTTTTTTCATGCTGGGCAAAATCTTCGACCATTTTGGCCTTACGCGCTTCCAGTTCAGCGCGTAACCGTTCAGCTTCCTCTAATGCACTCTGCCGAATGGCTTCGGCTTCGGCTCTGACTTTTTCGGCTTCTTGCTGGGCAATGACGCGAGCCACTTCTGCGGCGCGTTCAGCTTTTTGCTTTTCTGCTTCGGCTCGTTTGAATTCTGTATCAAGCTGGTTTTGTTGTTGTGCGACGTTCTCTGCCTCGGCTTTGATACGGGCTAATTCCTGTTCAGCACGTTGTCGGGCCTGTTCAGCTTCAGTACGAAGGCGGCTAGCTTCTTCTTCTTTCTGGCGGACCAGTTCTTTTTCGCGCGCGACTTCTTGCTTGACGGAAGACAGGATTTCATCGCGTTCTTTCAGTGTTTCTTGTTTGAGGGCATCAATTTCAGCCTGGGCCGCACGTTTTTCTTCTTCGGCCTTGCGTTTCAGCTCTTCTGCATTCTGGGTTTTTCGAGCCAGGTTATCTGCCTGGGCACGCAGTGCATCTGCCTGTTCTTTAAGCTGGTTAGTCTTAGCAGAAGCAATATTTTTGGCTTTTTCAGCTTCGTCCGCTTTTTTAACCCGTTCTTCAACCTGATGCTTATGGGAGGCTAATTCGGTATCGATAATCTCTTCGAGCTCAGGTTTGACTGGTGTGATCACAGGTGCTGGTGTTTTCGGGGCTGAGCTTTTAACAGGGTTTGTCGCTTTTGCGGCTGGACTGAATTGTTTGGACTGGTTCTGTAGACCGCCATCCAGTACGTATACCTGCAAGCTTTGCTGAGCCAGCAAGAAGGCCGCGGCGCGGCTCTGGGTAGTGTCGTTACAATAGACAATGTGTTCGCGTGTTCTATTAAGGTCTTTGGCTTTGACGCGCAGCATCGAAATCGGGATATTTTGCGCGCTCTTCAGGCCGTTTTCATTGAATTCTTTATTGGTGCGAACATCAATCAGGGCGGCCCCGGCCTTGACCTTTTCCATCATGGTCGCGTGATCGACGACCTGGAGCATAGGATCAACCAGCAAGCGGTGGAAATCGGCTTTACTCAGGCGCATCAGGACGCCTGATTCCTTCATGGTCACAGTGGCATTACGCTTGCCGTTAGTAATCAGGGCTTCTTCACCAAAGCCATCACCAGGGCCCAGGAGTGCGAGTCGGACTTCTTCTGCCTTGGGGGCTGGGCGACGTGATACGCTGCACTTACCCTGCTTGACGATATAATACCAGTCATCTGTATCCCCCTGCTTGATAACGACCTCACCGGCCTGCATCGGAATTTCTTCAAGATGAATAAGGATGGACTGAATATTTTCGGTGGGTAATTGTAAAAACGCAGGAGACTGTAAAAAGCGCAGCATCCAGTCACTTTCTGGATCTTCCTGAATACCAATTTCGGTTACTTCATAGGTGCCGGATGGATCATCGCTCAGCAGAATTTCCAGAAGGTTGCTGTCGATATGTAGCAGGATAACGTTAGTCTTGGAGCGGCAGGTGCTTGGACGTGGCCACTCCTGCGCAACAGGATAGCGGGCTTCCACAGTCTTTGCTTTGAGGGTCTCGGCTCTGGGATTGCCCGTGATCTGTAGTTCAAGCTGTCCGGAGAGCAGGTAGGTAGAGCGAGAATCTTTCTCTCCCTGACGGAATACAACACGACCAGGCGGAAGTTCTTCTACCTGGGATTTACTGGCAATTTCTTCAAGTTTATCAACACTTAGTGAACCCAGGGGTTCCAGTGTTTTCAGAAACTTAACTTGCAAATATTCTTTAGCACCACTCATTTTTTCAAAGCCACCGGTTTTGCGGGTCAGGCATCTTCCTAAACCCTATCCGGAGTAAGGATATGCCATTGATTTATTTACTTATTAATCGGCCGAAAACGTTACAGCAAGAGACCCTGGCTAAGGATAGACGTTATTATTTTTCCAAGTTGTGAGTGTCTTCACACTCAGGCTAACTTTTTACTTCTTATTGTTTCCAGCATCAGAAATCACGCTGAAAAATCAATCTGCCACCCTGTATAGAGCCAGTCCTAAATTCCACACCAATCTGACCAGTACGGTCAAGCTCCAATTGTAATCCAATGTGGCCTGTAAGGCTATCTTTTGCTTTAAAATCAAGGCTCTGATCTGTGGCGCCAGTGGCTTTTTCTACCCCATTTATAGTAATGGCATTGGCCCCCAGGCCAATAAACACGTTGTTAGTAATGTAGGTCCTGGTATCCAGACCCAATTCTCCCTGATGCCAGGTCCATTCGACTTTTTGATCCGCAACATCCGCAGAAACCTCGTTATACCGATATGCTACCCGGCTGAACATTTTGAACACGGAGGCATCAATAAGCTGTATGCGCAAATCCAGCCCTATGTATTCACCGCCAAGATCCTGTCCCGCAAAAAGCGGGTTGTCTGTCTGAAGTGTATTCAGATAACCAAACAACAGGGCACCGTCCAGCCTGTTGCCGAGTTGTTCTCTTAATACAAAATCTATCGAATTGATCTCGGTCGGGCGCACTGTGCCTTCGAAAAGAAGATCGGTATCAATGACCTGCAGGTGAAGTTCAG
>JASFLL010000269.1:0-3738 GCA_050118115.1 Thioalkalispiraceae bacterium | reverse complement strand
CAACATAGCTCGTCGAAGCATCTGACTCTAACACTTCATCTTTTAAGAAGCCCGCTGCATTTTCTGCATAGTAATCACAGACGCTGGCGCACTTTTCTACCTCCGCCCTGGCGTCACCAATCAGCTTACCCATCTCGCGTGTAATCGTGGCCGCATATTCATCAACATTATCACGTAATGTCTGGGCAGCCTTGCGCATCAGTGTCGCTCGCTCTTCGAAACTGCGAGCCTGCCAGTCAGGAGATGCAGCCGCCGCCTGCGCAAGTGCGTTCTCGATCTGGTTTTCATCCCAGGCCGGGACTTCTTTGATCGTCTCACCCGTAGCTGGGTTGATTACTGTAAAACTCATGCGCTCTCCTTAAGCATTGGAAATAAAATTCCTGTGATTTTAAGAGTATAGCTAGACTTCTGAAGAATGCAGATCTGGTTAAAACATGGGCTAAATACCCATTAATTGCATGGCTTTCAACCAGATTTATTTAATCCTGCATATAATGCGGCCTTAAAATGACAGATTAGTTCCTGCCTGAATAATACGGCTGCTCGAATAACAGTGTTCGGTGACATTGCGAGCACCAACAGTCACCGATAAGATACTATTTATCTTCTTTACTCAAATCCGAAGAAGTCGATCTGTATTTATCTTTTGTAAACCAGAAGACATAGTAGTAACAGAGCAGATTGATAATAAGAATGATAATACCCAGGCTGACTTGCAGACTACGCGTCAGATCCTCCGGATAAAGAACAGGCATGATATATCTCATGACGAAATCACCATCATACATCTGCAGGCCAGCATGATGGCGAAACTGATTTTCATATTTGGTCAACGGACAAATCCAGCCTGTTAATTCAACCAGTATCCCCCAGACCACGGCTGGGACATGAATCCAGGCCAGCTTCCTCCACCACAGTAACAACACGCCTCCCAACAGTACGAATATCACGTAGCTGAAGTGAAGAATAACAATAAGGTCTGCTGTAACAGCGTCCCAGTTAATAGATGATTCCATAACAATCGGTACCGATAGTCTTTATAAAGCTAAGCATAGCATTGCCTTTATTCATCATTTTTGATCAGAGGAAATACAGTTGAGCGTGCTGTAATTCTCAACAACAAAAATAACTTATACCTGATGGAGACAGCATGTTCGAAACAATACAGGACTGGTTGCGAAATTCCATAATCGTTCGTGTCCTTTTTATCGGCTTTGTAATGTTGTTGTTACAAATCCCGCTGGCCATGATCAGCGGTCAGATTTATGAGCGCGACCGAACCCGGCTTGAGGCAATCAACGATATCACCAGTAAATGGGGGCGCCAGCAAAATATTATCGGACCTCGCCTGGTTGTCCCTTATTATGAAATCCATACCTGGAAAAACAAATATGGTGCCCAGGAGAAAACCAAAAAACTGCGTTATGCGGTTTTTCTACCTGATAGTCTGGATATCGCTGCGAAGATCCAGAATGAAACCCGTTACCGTGGAATCTTTGAAGTTCCCGTTTATCAGTCCACGGTCAATTTACAGGGCCAGTTCAACAAACCGGATCTGAGTAGCTGGGGTATTGATCCAAAATTAATCGAATGGGATCAGGCCCAGTTACTGGTCGGTGTTTCGGATTCAAGTGCCATCCAGAAGCAGGTCGTATTACGTTGGAACCAGGATACCTATTACTTTGAACCCGGATTGGGGAAGACCAATACACAGGATAACGGTTTTCATGTTCCAAATCTTTCCGTTCTGAAACAGACTACATACAAATTTAATATTGCCATGGTATTGAATGGCAGTGATGCCTTTTTTGTTACGCCGCTTGGCAAAAACTCCAGCTTTAAAATACAGTCCGACTGGCCCGACCCCAGTTTCCAGGGTTATAAGCTTCCCAACACTAGAAAAATCGGCGCTACGGGCTTTGAAGCCAGCTGGGCTGTTTCAAATATCAGTCGTAACTATCCACAACAGTGGTTAGATGACACCTTCAGCTATGCAAAACTAAACCAGTCACTCATCGGCGTGGAGTTTGTCTCACCTGTTGATAACTACCGAATGACCGAACGCAGCATCAAGTATGCGGTGTTGTTCCTGTTACTGACCTTTGTGGCTATCTGGCTAATCGAAATTTTCTATAAAATTCGCGTGCACTTGTTGCAATACTTACTGCTAGGACTCGGCATGTCGTTATTTTATTTACTATTGCTGGCCTTCTCCGAATACATCAGCTTTTTCTGGTCTTATTTGATCGCCAGTAGTGCTGTTGTTGCAATGACTACTCTCTACTCAAAGG
The DNA here is from genome assembly GCA_050118115.1 of Thioalkalispiraceae bacterium. GTDB lineage: Bacteria > Pseudomonadota > Gammaproteobacteria > UBA6429 > Thiohalophilaceae > SZUA-24. The sequence continues at coordinate 1,447 of JASFLL010000269.1, read as the reverse complement.
CGATACTTAAATCTACCAGGCGTGCCAGTTGGATCGGGGCAGGGATCGTCGTACTGTATATCTACCTGTTCTCCTTATTACAGGAACAAAATTACTCATTGCTGTTTGGTTCGATTGGTGTCTTTCTCACCCTGGCCGGGGTGATGTATATCACTCGCAATATTGACTGGTATGAACCCGGTAAAAGGAATGAATGATGTTTATCGCCCATTTACCCGCCGGTTTTTTACTAACACGTGCGTTTTTAAAAAATGAACGCGAGGAACCAGACTATATAAAATTTTTACTAATTGGTTTACTCGCCAGTATCGCGCCCGATTTTGATCTGGCTTATTTTCATTTAATCGATCACCGGGCACACCCCCATCATAGTTACTGGACCCATATTCCTGTTTACTGGATAAGTATTTATGCTTTTCTCTCATATCCTGTTTATAAATTGTCTGGCCGACGCTCGCTGAAACTGCTCACTGTCATATTGCTATCTGGTTTGTTACACATGACCCTGGATAGTGTGGCAAGTGGCATCAAGTGGCTTTACCCTTTTGATAATGCCTATTTTGGACTCTGGCGTATCCCCGCCGTACATGACTGGTGGGTGGCAAATTACCTGTTCCACTGGACATTCCTGATCGAACTGGTCATTACTACCATGGCAACCCTGGTTTTCATTCACGATTCTGATTTACGCAGTGATATGAAATATCAGTTTTTAATCTGGCTATACCAGATCAGGCCCAGCACTGCGATTATGGAGAAGCTGGTCAATTCTGATAACCACAGCGGGCAGAAATAATTAATCGTATCAATTAACTGTGCAGGTTTTCCCATAAACGTTAAACTAATCAGATGGAAACATATCTGGTTGGTGGTTGTGTAAGAGACGAATTGCTGGGGCGCGATAGCAAGGATCGTGACTGGGTTGTGGTAGGTGCCACGCCCGAACAAATGCTTGCCGCTGGCTTCAAGTCCGTGGGTAAAGACTTTCCCGTTTTCCTGCATCCGAAAACAAAAGAAGAATACGCCCTGGCACGCACCGAACGCAAAACGGCGCCGGGTTATACGGGGTTTAGTTTTCACGCCGACTCAGACGTGAGCCTTGAAGATGACCTGGCACGCCGGGATCTCACCATCAATGCCATTGCCAAAGACGAGCAGGGTAATTTTATCGACCCCTATCATGGCCGGCAGGATCTCGAAGACCGTATCCTGCGTCATGTCTCGCCTGCTTTTGCCGAAGACCCGGTGCGTATTCTTCGCATTGCACGCTTTGCCGCGCGTTATGCAGAACTGGGGTTTACGATCGCCGAGGAAACCCTGTCACTCATGAAAAGCATGGTAACCAGTGGCGAAGTCGATGCGCTGGTGGCAGAACGGGTCTGGCAGGAAACCGAGCGGGCACTGGGCGAACCCTGCCCGGATGTTTACTTTCAGGTCCTGCGTGACT
>JASFLL010000268.1:0-3744 GCA_050118115.1 Thioalkalispiraceae bacterium | reverse complement strand
TTTCCACTGGGCAGTCAAGAATCCAATCTACTGCTGAGCTATGTGAAATATCTGGCACGCCATGAAGCCGTTAAGGTCGCAACCGATGGACCAGCAGCACAGGCGATTGCACGAGGTAAGCAAAGTTTTTATCGGCGCACCGGCCAGCTTAATTTTGCCTGTGCCACCTGTCATGCACCAGCACAGGGTATTGTGGGTAAATGGTTGCGCGGTGATGTCACACACAGTATGTTGGCAGGTGGCAAATATCAATATATCGCTGCAAATTGGCCAAAGCATTTTATTGGCGGTCATGATCTTGGTTTACAAAGCCTGCAGCAACGTATTAAACATTGTCAGGCCGTGACACGCTCCATGCCATTGCAACTGGGTTCGCAAGAATATGTCGATCTTGAACTCTTTTTAACTGCCAACGCCAATGGTGCACCCTTATTAGCCCCGACCATTTCACGTCTGCGCGGGGAATGATTTATCAGGGTGTATATAAAAAGGAACCGATGTTGATCGAGATGGGATATTGAGTTCCAGGACCAGAATATTACAGCTGGATGAGTATCTTAACCGTCTTAGCAAGGATGCTGCTATATTTTCGAATGAGCTCAAGGAACTAAAACAGAACTGGTCGCGTATACGAAGTATGGCAGAAAAGATAGTGCATGCCATTCCGGATATCGGTATCTTATCTGGCAAGAAACGCCTGCGTGCCTACGAAGTGATAAATCGAGAGCTGAATGAGATCGTTGAAAAAGAAATTATCTCCCAGTCCGATAAGGGGCATGTTCTGCTATTACTTTACTATTCCTGCCCGGATTTCAAAAAGGCCTATGATGCGGATTTTGCCAATATGGCAGTACCATTCGAGATTCGAAACCCATTGCGGGATCCAGGTGAGAGAGTCTGGTTTAATAAGAAATATATATACAGGTTTCATATCGTGGTGAGGATATTCTTTGCAGCGATTTTTACAGTCATGATACTGGAAGAGAATAATCTGACAGACCTCATGCCCAGTGGGCATATTTTCTGGCCTGTATTTACGATTGCATTTTTCATCGTGATTCCATTATTGGTCTTTTCACCATATCGAAACAGTTATATAGAATTACATGAACGGGAATTTATATTGCCTTCGCTTTACATTCCGCCATTCAGAAAGCACAAGATTGCCTATAGTGATGTACTGGAAACGAAACGAATCAGCTACCGTAATAGCCGGAAGCTTAAAATCAAAACTCGCTCAGGAAACTACTCTGTCAGTCAGTTACATTTTACCGGGTATGAATTCGATGATTTTGCTCTGGAACTTGAAGATCGTGTTCGTGTTGTTCGAAACAGATAGATGGAGCGAGTAAGCGGCAGGTTGCTAAAGCCGAGAGTGTAATAGTTTGAGATATTATTTTATTTCTGCTTTCTTTGGAATCAAAACCCAAAGTACTACAGCCATCAGTAATAAGGCTGGGGTATAACCCAACAAATGGGGCCGATTTGTTTCATCAACCAGCGCCTGGATGAACATGATGCCACCATGAATGATGCTGGGCTAAGCAAGAACCGGGTGAATACTTAGTTGGAAATTAGTATAGTAGGGAAAATTGCTCTCTGAGCGTAGAAAACAGCAAACCTAAGGATAATGGACTATGCCTGCTATTAAAGTATCAGACATATTTTCAGAATTTTCATCCAGCGGACTTTTAGAACGTATGGAAGGCGCGGATCTTGACATCCAAACCTTCGTCCCGGCACAAAAGGCGGATAACAATACTGTCATCTTTGTAGATAAGGAAGAATATATGGCCTCCATCTCTCCGGATGTCAAATGCTGCATCGTAACGACACCGCAGATCGAGGAGCGATATAGAGAACAACACCCAAATCACACCTTTCTAGTCACAAAGTCAGTGCCCATGGCGCATGCTTTGATTCGGCAGAGATATGGGGACAGGGATTATCACGCTGAAGAGTGGCGTGGCATTCATGAAAGCGCAATCGTGCACGGGACGGCAAACATAGCTAGCAATGTGATCGTGGGTCCGGGAGCGGTTGTCGGGGCAAACGTCTCAATTGGTCAAGGATCTGTCATTATGGCCAGAGCCGTGGTGGAACATGATTCCTATATCGATGAAGATGTGATCGTTCACCCGGGAGCGATTGTTGGATACGGGACACGGATTGGCAAGCGCAGTCAGATCAAACCAGGCAGCGTAATTGGTGGAGAAGGATTTGGGTTCTCCCAGGACGAAAAACGAGTAAGCCATCGAATACCCCAGAGAGGCATTGTCGTTATCGAAGATGATGTCATCATCGGCTCGAATTGCTGTATCGACCGGGCTACCTATGAAGAGACCCGTATCGGGCGCGGTACAAAAATGGACAACCTCTGCCATATCGCCCACAACGTAAAGATCGGAGAAGATTGCCTTTTGACGGCCGGCTTTATTGTTGCGGGATCGACAACCATCGGTGACAGGGTGATCGCTAGCGGACAGGTAGGAATACTCGATCATCTTGAAGTGGCAAGCGATACCGTACTGCTGCATAGAGCAGGTGTGACGGAGAACATCAAACAAAGTGGGATGTATGCAGGTTTACCGATTCAGCCTCTGGCGCAATACATGAAAAATGCGGCGGTTGCGAAGAAGCTTACCGAGCTGAGAAAGAAAGTAATAGATCTGGAGAAACAGCTTAAAAAGGAATAGTGAATATTATTTTGTTTTAGCTTTCTTTGTGATCAAAATCCAGTGTACTACTGCCATCATAAATAAGGCAGGAATGTCACCCAATAAGTGTGCCCGTTCTGTTTCATCTCCCAACGCCTGGATAAACATAATGCCAGCATGAATGAAGCTGGACCATATGGTGAACCAGATCAGGCTCAGGTGTTGCAAAGGCGCTTTGACAGACAAAATAAGGAATCCACATAGATGAGGATTCCCGGGACTGGGATTATTATTGCGATCGGAGACGTAGCTTAAATATGCTCACCCGGTCAGTGTATCGATATAGACTCAGACCAGTTTCCTTCCGGTAGAAAATCGGCTTCATCACGCAAAGCCTGTGCTTCCTGCGCTCTACCTAACACGGTTAATATTTCCGCTTTCAGGATCATTGAACTCCGATCCTGTGGGTTGAGTGACAAGGCTCTATCAACTGCATCAAGCGCTAAATTGTCCCGCTCGACAAGATAATAGGCCATTGCCAGATTGTGATAACCTTTCTGATAGCTCGGGTCTAAACGAATGGTGGTTGAGAAATGTAGAATTGCCTCACCATATTGTTGTTTGGCATAAATAACACCGAGATCATCGTGTGCTTCTGCATTCTTTGGATTTAACTCAATTGCCTTGTTAAAATCCTGCTGTGCCTTCACTTGTTCATTTATCCACAGGTAACGGACACCGCGTTTTGTATAAGCCAGTGAGCTTGACGGATGGCGTTTGATATAAACTGATAAGTCCTTTATCCCTTTTTTGATAAACCCCTGGCGTCCGAGCGCCATGCCACGCCCAAAATAGGCGGCATCAGTTTGACTGTCTAAATCTAAAGCTCTGTCATAATTTTCTACTGCCTGGTCAAACTCCCTTAGCATAAAATACAGGTTACCACGCTTTACTAACGATTCCACATCAGTTGGATTCTTTTCCAGGCGGCGGGAGTAGAGATCAACAAGTCGCTGAGCTTTTTCCTGAGATTCAATCCTGGTCTGACCGGCCAGTTCTATCACTTGAACCGCACTGGAAGTTTCAG
>JASFLL010000267.1:0-3777 GCA_050118115.1 Thioalkalispiraceae bacterium | reverse complement strand
CCAATACTTTGAACTACCTGGATATCAGGACCGTGATTGTGTCCTGCGGTACTTGTATAGATCAGTTGTTGACTTATCAGTTTGAAAATATTTTCCCGGGCTGTCGTCTGATGGATATTCATGAATTCCTGATGGAGAAGAATATGAAAATGCCGGAGGGAAACAACACAAAGTATCTATATCACGATCCCTGTCATTCACCCATGAAGCATTATGCGCCGGTTAAAGTCGCCTCGGAGCTGACAGGTACGAATGTTGAGCTGAGTGATCGTTGCTGTGGTGAAGCCGGCACCTTTGCCGTATCAAGACCGGATATTGCCACGCAGGTACGCTTTCGCAAACAACAGGAATTGCATAAGGGCATAGAAGTATTAACCGGCAAACAAAGCGTTGAGCAGAACGAAGTCAAGCTCCTGACCTCATGTCCCGCCTGCCAGCAGGGCTTGTCGAGATACAAACTCGATACCGGGTTGAATACGGAATACATCGTTGTTGAGCTGGCAAATCAGTTGTTGGGTGATAACTGGCAAAATGAGTTTATCGTGAAGGCTCAGGATCAGGGTATTGAAAGAATATTGTTATAAACTATGTCCATACCAAAATATACTCTAACTCTGCTCGAAGATTTCAAATGCCTGGCATCAGACTGCCCGGATGATTGTTGTTCCTATGGTTGGGATATTACGGTTGAAGATAATATCCTGGAAATGTGGAGAAATATTCCTGATGAAGATCTAAGGCAACGTCTCCTGGGGGTGGTCTATGAAAAAGAGATAAATGGCATAAACCAGAACGTCATTAGTTCTAAAGATAAAATTTGCAGTCTACAGGATAATAAAGGTCTCTGTATTATTCACGATAAGTTAGGAGAAGAATATCTATGTAATACATGCCGAAAGTATCCACGCGTAAATGCAGATTTTGTCAATTATTCATTATCAAGTGCTTCGATGTCCTGTCCGGAAATAACCAGAATGTTGCTGGAGCATAATGATAGTAGGGGTATCTTCGATTCAGATACCAGCTTGATAAACTTCGATGAACCGGCAAACAGTCTTAATGATTTTGTAAATAAGGTCCTTAATAAAGCAAACTATTCAATCGCCGCGAGGGTTCTGACAATTTCCCGCTTGCTCGTAAATATTGCGGCCTTATCGGCAAAGGGCCAGCTGGACCTGACAGGTTTGCAGGCCATGTGCAGAAAAATCAGTAAACCACTGAAAGATGCCGAGAGAGATGTGAAAAGCAAGCGTTTGAGAATAGACAGTGTGAAGGGTGGCCAGTTCTGGTATATCGTTTTCAGATTAATCAGCACAGGACTGGAATTCAAACTGGATGAACGCATTCAGCAACATACTCTTGCAAAAAAATTACGTAACGCAGATATGGATGATGCCGCTTATCGTGATTTATTTAAGGAAATACAGAAGCTAAAGCTAGCATCTGGCAATACTCTTCAAAAAGAACTAGCAGGAATTGGTGCCCGTTATCTGACGGTCAAATTTGCAGATGTAGGTTTTCCGCTTGACCCACCGGCTGGTAATTATATCGCAGCATTTTTGTTTGGTATTTTACCGTACTGTTTTATCAATTTATGTCTATGGATGATTTACGATGTGGACAAAACCGTTAATAAGAACGATATCGTAAATGTAATCTACAGAACGGAGCGTATTGTTCAACATACACAACGTATATATAATTCAATTATAAAAAACCAGGATATATTGCATATTGACCAGTTCGAGGCGTGCTTTTCTGAACTACTTTAGAATTTATTACCAAAGAAGCCGATTGTATGATTCCCGAAATTGAAGTTAGCAGTGAAGATATCAAGCTCAATAGATTAACAGAAGACAAACTGTATCAAGCCGCAGATCTATACAATGAGAACGGTTGTTTGCTGATAAAAAATGTTTTTAAGCCAGAATTTATTCATGCTTTATATGCCAGTTATATAAAAAAATATAGTCACTATTTTTCAAATAAAGATCATGATGATGCCCTTACCGTGGGCAACAAAAGGTTTATGATAACTGTTGATCTATCAACACCTTTTAATACACCAAAGCTATATGCTAATCCGTTTTTCTTTGAGCTTATTAAAGGTTTGCTTGGTGATAGTTGTATTTTAAATGGTTTTGGTTCTGTTACTTCATTGCCGGGTGCTGAGGAACAGCACTGGCATCATGATCATCCGCCATTATTTTATGATGTCAATATTGATCCATACTTGCCAACATATGCAATCACGGTAGTTGTACCCCTTATCGATATTACCAAAGAAAATGGTACAACAGCGATGGTTTTAAAGAGTCACCGGTTCCCCAGAGGGGCTAAACCAAAATTTGAGGTTGAAACGATTTATCCCGAAGCACCGGTGGGTTCATGTCTGCTCTTTGATTACAACACTAAACATTCTGGCCAGGCTAATCATTCAGATTCCGTGCGACCCATCTTATACAATATATATTCACGGCCATGGTTCAGGGACTGTCAGAATTATTCAAAGCAAAAAGAGTTACAGATTACCCAGAAAGAGCTGAAGAAAGTTCCCGATGAGTATCGGCACTTATTTAAATTTGCACATGTTATCTAGCTGCGAATTCGGAATATTTCTGCTTCGTTAGTTACTACCATGTTTTAAGATGAGAGATGACGAGAAAACATGTTTTAAGCAGGAATAATCTGTTTCTGTTTCAGGTATCCGATGATTTTCTTAACACATTCATCAATTGAGTCCTGATCGGTTTTCAGTATCAAATCTGCATTTGCGGGAGATTCGTAGGGTGCAGAAATACCGGTGTAATTTTTAATTTCTCCAGCGATGGCCTTTTTGTACAGACCTTTTACATCTCTTTCAATACATTTGTCGAGACTGCAGTCATTGAAAATTTCAAGAAAATGCTCAGGTCCTATGAGGTTCCGAATAAATTCACGGTCACGCTGGTAGGGTGAAATAAAGGCTGTGATGGCAATGACCCCGGCATCGAAAAATAATTTACACATCTCCCCAATTCTTCGCAGATTTTCGCTTCTGTCCTGTTCAGAAAATCCCAGATCCGAGCACAGGCCATGTCGGACATTATCGCCGTCGAATACATAGGTTTGGCAACCGAGGCTATATAATTCTTTCTCGAGTGCGTGTGCCAGTGTTGATTTCCCTGAGCCGGATAAGCCAGTGAACCAGATCACTGCGGCTTTATGGTTATTACGCTTTTCCCTTTCATGCCGTTCTATTGTTGGCTTATGCCAGACGATGTCATTTTCAGTCTTTTTCCTGTCCATAGTATGGAATAATACCAATAAAAGGCTAGTCGGTAACTATTAAATCAGACAGGCAATTAACTTTTACGCGTAGATAACACGCAGCAGATTTAATTACTGCGGGGTATGATCTTAAATGGCAGGAGTATCAAATTTTAATATAGGTCCAGCCTTCTTTTTGACGGCGAAGGACTTCATCAAGCGCAGATGGGGTCACTTTTGTGTTTGGCAGGAGTTGTACATCTTTACCCGTTTCCTGCTTGACGCGGGCCATTGCTACCGCACAGGCAGTGAAAACCAGGTTGTCATATCTGGATTGTAATTCTGCAATCCTTTTCCCGAATTGAGATTTATCATTTCTTAAGAAATCCAGACCTTTTCCGTTTGCCAGGATTTGAATGGCAACCTTTTGTTGCTTGTGTTGATATTCCTTAAGCACATTTTCTGTTTCATTCAAAAGTGCATTAAGACGATAGCGGTCATCGGACGTGACATGCAGCAGTACTTTCC
>JASFLL010000266.1:0-3779 GCA_050118115.1 Thioalkalispiraceae bacterium | reverse complement strand
GGTAGGGTTCTTTTTGTGGACAGGCTGGTTCTGACATCGTGCTCTCCTTTTACACAACTTGTATATTCAAATTACAGGATACTTCTACACACTATAGAATGTTACACTCAATTCTAGGTGATAATTTACTAATTCACAAAAAGGCTAAGAATAATAAATGTCTGAGTTGAGACTGCAGGATCTGAAGGTATTACATGTTGGCCCTGTTAATTTAACGATAAAGGCATCAGAAATAGTTGGTCTCTCGGGTGAATCCGGGATCGGAAAATCATTATTATTACGCGCAATTGCGGATCTTATTCCACACCAGGGCCAGGTTTTTCTGGATGATGTGTCGTCACTTCAATTCAGGGCTCCCGAATGGAGAAAGCAGGTGGGATTATTGCCGGCAGAAAGTCAATGGTGGCGTGACCTGGTTGGAAACCATTTTAGTTCTAGAAATGCAGAGCTATTGAATAGTCTGGGGCTTACTGAAAAGGTATTCGACTGGCAGGTATCGCGTTGTTCTACCGGTGAGCGTCAACGCCTGGCCATTGCCCGTTTGTTGGCAAACCAGCCGAAATGTTTATTGCTTGATGAGCCGACAGGAAACCTGGACTCGGAAAATACCAGGCGTGTCGAGCGTTTGGTAAAACAGCTTAGTGAAGAGCAGGCGATGCCGGTAATCTGGGTAAGTCATTCAGAGGAGCAAATCAGACGAATTGCAGACCGTTATTATGTTGTCCGCGATGGTGGGGTCTATGAAAAATGAATAATAGTGTGCTTCCATTAACGACATTCGATTTATCAATTGCTGCCAGCCTGGTGTTACTTCTATCAATCCTGACCTGGTATTTACACCTTGGAATGAGTTATCGCGTCGTCGTTGCCGGGGCAAGAACAGTCATTCAGTTATTGTTGCTCGGTCTGGTATTGAAATATCTGTTCGAAATAAGCCACCCGATATTGATTGGGTTCATTGCGCTGGTGATGCTGGCGATTGCAGGTCGTGAAGTAATGGCACGTCAACATCGGCCTTTTATCGGGGTCTGGGGTTATGGACTTGGCACAATTTCGATGTTCATTTCCTCGTTCACTATTACCATTTTTGCACTTGGTTTTATTGTTGGGCCTGAACCGTGGTATCTGCCGCAGTATGCAATACCATTGCTTGGCATGATGCTGGGTAATACTATGACCGGTGTCGCATTGACCATGGATAATCTGACACAGAATGCCTGGCAACAACGCGCTATCATTGAGCAAAGGCTGATACTAGGTGAGGAATGGTATAGTGCAATACGAGATATCAGTCGTAAAAGCCTGCGTACGGGATTGACCCCTATCGTTAATTCCATGGCAGCGGCGGGGATAATCAGTATTCCCGGAATGATGACAGGTCAGGTTCTGGCTGGTAGTAATCCCATGGATGCAGCGAAGTATCAAATATTAATCATGTTCATGATTACGGCAGGAACAGGATTTGCAAGTGTTATAAGTAGCTGGATGGGCGCGAAGCGTCTGTTTGATGAGCGCCATCGCTTACGCCTCGAACGACTGAAACAGGCTATTGGAGAGGAGTAATTGGCTCAGCTTAAATACATTCTAATTTTATTGTTATTGATTACGGCGATGCCGAGTATGGCAGAGATCTACCGCTGGGTAGACGAACAGGGCCAGGTGCATTTTGGTGATAAACCTAAAGGTTCGGACTATGAGGTTATCAGGCAGGATGGCGAGGATAAGGAAAATAAGAAAAATAATGATATCAGCGATGAAGAACGGGCAATCGCAAAAGAAAAAGCACGCCAGGAAAGAATCAAAAAAATGGATGCATTAGCCGAGAAACTGAAAGCTGATCGTGAAGCGCGTGAAACTGAACGCGAAAAAGAAAAAAAGGAACTTGATGCATTGCGGGCAGGTTGCAACACGGCATTTGAACGAATAAATTTTCTTGAGAAACAATTGCGCAACTATATTCGAAACAAGTCGCAAAGCAGGGGTGCAGGTAGTCGTAACAAAGATCCAAATGATATCGCTCTTGACACAAAGCATAAACGGATGTCAGCCGAACTGGAGTCAAGAAAAAAATATGTCGCGGAAAACTGTCAGGATCTCTAGTTCGGAGAAGGCCATCAGTATGGATCATCGAAAGCTGGCTCTTGTATTTTTCTTCTCTTGTTTTTTACATAATGTCCATGCTGAAATCTATAAATGGACGGATGAAAAAGGGCAAGTACACTACGGTGATAAATCTGCAGGTTCAAATGCAAAACGGATTCCATATAAATCAAAGCCAAATAATGATTCTAAACCTGTCGATGCAGAAGTGCCTGCCGGGAAAACTACCAAACAAATAGCAGATCAGATGGAACAGAGCAGGTTACAAAGAGAAAAAGAGAAAAAGAAAAAAGACGAAGAGCAAAGGAAAAAACAAAAAGTCGAACGTTGCACCGAAGCCAGAAAGCAAATAACTAAACTGCAAAATAAAATCAGAGAACTTGAAAAATTACAATCGGAACATAGAACGCTTGAGCGAAATGAAGAATTAAGGCAGAAACGTACAGAATTAATTACCACAAACCGTGATATTCAGAAAAATTGTTATTGAACACTTTTACTCAAGCTGAAAGAGAAGGTCAGTAATATGAATTACCGAAAGCTAGCTCTTATAATTTTCTGTTTTTGTCTTTTACATAATGTCCATGCTGAAATCTATAAATGGACAGATGAAAAAGGGCAGGTGCATTTTGGAGATAAGCCGTCTGGTGAAAACGCAAAACGCGTACCATACAAAGCGCGATCCAGAGAAACAGCACCCAAAGCATCCACCAGCAACAAGCAAGCTGCAACAAAGAAAAGTGCCAGTGAAATGGCCGAGCAGCTCGAGAAGGAAAGAAAACAGCGTGAATATGAAAGATTTGATAAACAGTTTACTAAAGAGAAAAATGAGCGGGCCAGGCATTGTCGAGATGCCCATGAGCGACTCAGTCAATTACAAAGTGAAATACGAGAACTACAAAAACAGTCCCGCGAGAATGGATCGCTTGAAGCGAAGCAGTCGCTCGATCAGAAGTTTGCAGCACAGCACAGGGCTCAGCAAGATGCTGACAAATATTGCCGCTAGTCTGTCTAATTACTATTCTTCAAGCTGCAGTGCGAGGTAGGCGATCGGTTCCATCGCCGCACGATGTTTTGTTTCGTTATAGTACAGTGTTTCGAAATCTCTATTTTTGATGTCTTCAATACGTCCTTCTTCAAACGCCATGTTACTCGCCATGGTTGCTGACCACCAGCCTGATGGATAAAGTGGTTGTGGAAAGTCCAGCGTATGTAAATAGTTAAAACCCGCATCATGCATTGCTTTGCGCATGGCCTTAAGAAGCTTGATATGTGATATAGGTGACTCACTTTGCTGGACCAGTATGCCAGTGTCACCCAGAACCCGCTGACAACTCCGGTAAAATGCTTCATTAAACAGGCCTTCAGCTGGTCCAACAGGATCAGTACTGTCAACAATAATAAGATCATAATCGCCAGGCTGGGCATCTTTTACCCACTGTATACCATCAGCGAAATGTAATTCTGCCCGGGGATCAGAATTAGAACTGCATAGCTCAGGGAAATATTGTTCAGAGAGACGGGTGACTCGTTCATCAATATCAACCTGGTGGGCCTTCTTGACTTCCTTGTGTTTCAGGACCTCTTTGAGGGTTCCACAATCCCCTCCACCGATAATAAGTACATTCTCAGGGTTGGGATGGCTAAACAGGGCTGGATGAATCATCATTTCGTGATAG
>JASFLL010000265.1:0-3779 GCA_050118115.1 Thioalkalispiraceae bacterium | reverse complement strand
AGGCTCGATATCAATAGCTCCGGTTTATTATTATTTACTAATAATGGGGAGCTGGCTAATCGACTTATGCACCCCAGTTATGAGCTGGAAAGGGAATATGCCGTACGTGTTTTAGGTGAAGTGAGCCCGGAAACCATAAAAATGCTAGAAACCGGTGTCGAATTAGATGACGGGCCTGCAAAATTTGTTACAATTTGTGACGCAGGTGGGCAGGGCGCCAACCACTGGTATCACGTTACACTAAAAGAAGGGCGTAACCGTGAAGTGAGAAGATTGTGGGAAGCGGTCGGTCATAAGGTTAGCCGTTTACATCGCATTCGTTACGGTCCTGTGCAACTGCCGCGCTCGGTTAAACCGGGTCGCCATGAGGAGTTGGACGCAAGCACAACGGATTTGCTACTGGGGCTTGTAGGATTGCCAGGAGAAAATAAAGATGAGGCAGTCTCAAGCAAGCATCGTCGTGGTAAGCAGCATAAACGACGTAAAAGTAAAAATGCTTAGCGAATGTTTTAACGTCGTGATGACATGGATAAGTCCAAAATAATAATTTCCTGAAAAAATGGATTAAGCGACGTCTGTCATTCCACGAAAGCCAATGGGAGGTGTCCTATGCGTATCTCTACGCTCGCCATAGCCGCCTTCGTGTTGTTTATCATAAGTGTACCGCTTTATGCATAATAATATGTCTGGGAAGAATGACGTACTGTCCAGAAGCGGTCTTTTACCAATCAACACGCAAAGGTGAAACTGCAGCAACCTGGGTGATTTCACCCAGGTTGGTACAGGTTTGCAGTACTTCATACAACGTGTACTTCGCGCTTTGAAACTCTAGACATGCTGACTCTCTACCAGGTATATCAACGACTATTTAAATATTATGGTCCACAATATTGGTGGCCTGCAGAATCTCGATTTGAGGTGATGGTGGGAGCTGTGTTGACTCAGAATACCAGCTGGACAAACGTTGAAAAAGCTATTGCAAATCTCAAACAGGCAAAAGCCTTAAACTGTAAGACACTAGTCAACATGAATCATAACAAGCTGGCCGAACTGTTAAAACCAGTGGGTTATTTTAATGTTAAAGCCAAACGGCTGAAAAACTTTTGTAGCTGGTTTCAGCAGGTCAAAAAGTCGGGGATGATTCCAACAGAAAGTTTAAGATTGCAGTTGCTTTCAATAAATGGCGTTGGTCCGGAAACTGCGGATGACATCTTGCTTTATGCTTTTAATCGCCCTGTCTTTGTTATTGATGCATATACGTACCGTCTGGTTGACAGGCTTGGGTTAATTATGGAACATCCAGGCTATGAAGCGTTAAGAAACTGGTTTGAGCGGAAGTTAGCGCGGGTCAACGAAAAAGTGCGTGTATTTAATGAATATCATGCCCTGATTGTGCGCCACGCCAAGGAACATTGCCGGGCAAGAGCGCCTGTCTGTAATACATGTTGTCTGAGATATAAATGCGTATATGGGCAGTCAGGCTGCTAGCCTGCCTGGCGCATCTGATGCTTGGAACGCAGTGTAAAGGGTTTGAGTGCTTTGGGTAATTTAATGAAGTCACTGAGCAACACAACCACCTTGTTGATGTCCCCGGAAGCAATCTTCATCAATAACTGAATATTCTTTTCTTCATCGAGGGCATCATTAAAGTCTCTCAGTATATATACACCGAAGTGTTTACTGCTCTCGATATGATTGAGTAATTCTTTGGCTGAGCCAGTGCGGGGAATTTTGATATGTGAGGCACCAATACGGTGTAGCCCCTGCTCCCCTTCCCACATATAAAAAGCCTTGTTGCTAAAACGGCTTAACTGGGTAAACAGGTCGGTGACTCTTTCTGGATCATAAGTCTCAATGCTGACAATGCGAAAATTCGCATCAAGCATCTGGTCAAGTTGGTCCAGGTAATTCATAGGGCTGCCTCAATATAAAGTGGTATAACCTTACATTAGATCGCATTTTAACCAGAAAACTTGAAGTGATCCGCCAAATTTGTGAAATATTTCAAAAATTTACAATTCGACGATTGGCCTGAATGGGACAATTTAGCTGCGTGTTTGACTATGTACTTGATTTCTACCAGATTTTTTCGCCTGGTAGAGTGCCGCATCTGCCCGGTCAAATAGGCGGTTTGCGCTTTCACTGCGTCCGAGACTGGCCACCCCGATGCTGACGGACATATCCAGATCCTTGCCATCGAAGACAAAAGGATAGGTTTGGACAGCATTGCGGATTCGTTCTCCAACCTGGCGCGCGCCCTCGATATCTGTACCTGATAAAAGCAGGGCAAATTCTTCACCGCCATAACGAAATAGCATATCACTGGTACGCATGGTCTTCTGGAAACATTTGGCCATTGATTTCAGGACAGTGTCCCCGGCAGTATGGCCAAGCGTATCATTGACCCGTTTAAAGTGGTCAATATCAATGATCAGCAGTGACAGGTGAGTATCATGTCGGTGTGATAATTCCACCTCACGATTCAATGCGCTATCCATGGCGGCGCGATTGTTAATACCAGTAAGGCTATCCAGCTGCGCAGCTTGCAATGCCTTTTGATAAGCAATGGCATTTCGCAATGGATAAACCAGGTGATAAATTAGATTTTCAATCGACTCCATTTCTTCTTCAGTAAATTTCTTGTTACGGGTAAATTTAAGCTCGCCCAGGTCATCGCCAGCAATACGGAGTCGGTAGGCACAACTATGTCGTTCAGCTTTGCCGATCGTATGGTTTATATCCAGTTCATTGAGGTTGTAAACAGCACTCGCAAATGGCACGGTATCGCGGATAGAGTCAATGAAAAACTCCAGAATATTTTCTACTTCGAGGGATGTCTGCAGCAGGCCGGCGAGCTTCAGGGTCCGCTGTAATTCCGGAATGTCAAAATCCGCTACATCGACGGATGAAGACTCTCGGGGTGCCGAGTTCTTGGGTTGCGACTCGTTCCTGTCTGTAAAATTGTGAATTGCCATAACCGTTCTCGTTTATTGAGATAACATGACTATGCGAATCTTGTGCCAGAATTGTCTGGCGTCTTAACAAAGGCTCAATAATAAAGAAATCAATGAGTTATGACTTCTTATTAAAGCTGGCAGCGAATATCGTCAAATTTCTGTCAGGGTTTGGGCGGCAGAGATCCATTGAAAGTGTTTGCCGTTCGGCCAATTTTCGCCGGGATCCATCAAATAAAGAAAGGCACTGGTCACGGTTTCAGGTTGAGGCTGAGCATCAGGGTCCTCACCCGGAAACGCCTGACGGCGAAATGCTGTACTCATGGGACCGGGGTCAATACTGTTTAGGTGAATTTGTGTGTTTGCATCCCATTCATCAGCGACAGTTTGCATCAGATTCAGACCGGCGGCTTTGCAGGTAGCATAAGTACCCCAGTAGGCTTTGCCATGCAATGCGAGTTGATCACTCACGTAGATAACGGATGCTCGGCCAGCCTGATTCAGAAGTCCCGAACAGTGTTTCAGAAATAAAAAGTTCGCAGTCAAGTTCACTGTCAGGCTGCGAGTCCATTGTTCAAAATCAATATGGACAATCGGGCTGTGTTGACCGAGGGTCGCAGCATTCAATATCAAACCATCAAGCTGTCCGAAATTATCATAGATAGCCTCGGATAAATTTTCATAGGCAGTTTCATCTGCGCTCTCCAGATCCATTGGCATAATTGCGGGTTGGGGTCCGCCATTCTTTTCTATTTCGTCATAGAGGTTTTCCAATTTATTGACCGTTTTACCCAACAGAATGATGGTTGCACCATGGGCAGCCAA
>JASFLL010000264.1:0-3787 GCA_050118115.1 Thioalkalispiraceae bacterium | reverse complement strand
TTGATGGCCGCTGGGTAAAGGCACCTGGCAAAGCGTTATTACGAGAACTGAATAAAACTTTTCATAGTTTACCTCTGGTAGCCGAAGACCTGGGTACCATCACCAAAGAAGTAATCGCGTTACGTCAACAGTTTAAATTACCAGGCATGAAAATCCTGCAATTTGCCTTTGATGGAAATCCGCAAAACAGTTACTTACCATCACACCATGAATTTAATTCAGTCGTTTACACTGGAACCCACGACAATGACACGACCTTATCCTGGTACCAGCAATCGGACGAGGCGACACAACACTATATATATAAGTATCTCAACTGCGACCCTGGCGATCCCATGCCCTGGCCGCTGATAAAATCTGCATTGGCCTCAGTTGCCTGTCTGGCTATCCTGCCCATGCAGGATATTCTTGGCCTGGGGCAGGGGGAAAGGATGAATACACCGGGCACCACGGCAGGCAACTGGCAGTGGCGCTTCAGCTGGGAGCAGATTTCTCCCGATCTGAATGAGCAGTTATCGTCACTGTGCCAGTGCTACGACCGTTAACCGTTGATTAAACCCACATCATATAGCCGAGTTCAAAAGGATGACTCAATAACTCGTGATACGGGTAGATTCGAATCTTGTAATGGTTTAATCCAGGCGCATCAGGTTTCAAATCAAGTTCAAATATATGATGATCATCGTCTTTACCCGAGTAATTAAATTCGATTGTTTGTGATACAACAAAATGACCACTGCCAGCAACTGTGCCTACCTGACACTCGACTGTCACGTCGGAGGGATTAAGTCCATCCAGGTAGGTACTGATCCTTATCGGGAGACTGCCGGTATTTGATATTTGCTCTACAGGGCTATCAGTTCGTTTAATAGTAACCTGCGGCCAGCTCTTCCTGATTTTACTTTTCCATTCGGCCAATTCTCTGGCAGGCTGTGCATCTTCTGCAGAAAATCGCACGGATTGGTTGCGCGCTTTTGCGTAAAAATGACTGACATAATCGACGACCATGCGTTGTGCATTGAAGCGGGGTATACAGGATTTCATTGAAGCCTTTGACATCTTGACCCATTTGCTGGAATAGCCCTGATTTCCCTGTTCGAAAAATGACGGTATGATTTCATTCTCAATAAGGTTAAATAAATCTGCGGACTCTTCGGTATCACGTAAGTGGATATCGATATTCTGTGCATGGGGATGAATGGCCCAGCCATTATTACCTTCGTAACCTTCACCCCACCAGCCATCAAGCACACTTAGATTGATGACGCCATTGATGGCGGCTTTTTGTCCCGAGGTACCACTGGCCTCCAGTGGATATTCTGGTGTATTAATCCAGACATCAACCCCGGTAACCAGTTTGCGAGCCAATGCCATATCATAACCTTCCAGTAAAATAATCTTGCCCAGAAACTCGGGGCGTAGCGAATATTCATGGATGGTACGGATTAATTCCTGGCCCGGGACATCCCTCGGGTGTGCCTTACCGGCAAATATAAATACGACGGGTCTATCCGCATCATTGACCAGCCTGGCCAGTCGTTCAGGATCAGAGAACAACAGTGTAGCCCGTTTGTATGTTGCAAAGCGCCGGGCAAAACCGAAGACGAGTACATTGGCCTCAAATTGTGCCGTCATTTCCGTCACTCGTTTGAGCATGGCTTCACTGAAGCCGGAACGCACATAGCGGCGCATCATGCGGTTGTAAATGTCGTTCATCATGGGCGTCTTAAGTTCTTTGCGCAAACTCCAGAAACGGTGGTCAGGAATTTCATCAATACAGTGCCAGTAATCGACGCTGAGTAATTCATTGCGCCATTCACTGAAACGGGTATCAAACAGGTTCACCCATTCCCTTGCCAGGAAAGTGGGGGCATGGACGCCATTGGTTACATAAGAGATCGGATTTTCGGCATGAGGAATCTGTGGCCATATATAACCTTCCATGCGTGAAGCAACACTGCCATGGATCCTGCTCACACCGTTGTGAAAGCGGGTACCGCGCATTGCCAGAGCAGTCATATTAAAACTGCCATGATTCCCCGGGGTAGATCCAAGTCCCAGGAAGCTTTGCATGTCGATGTTCAGTTCTTTGACATAGTCAGAAAAATATTCGGTCATCAAATCCTGTTCAAAGATATCATGTCCAGCCGGAACCGGAGTGTGGGTCGTGAACACGGTTCCGGCCGCGATCAGTTCCAGGGCGCTATCAAAATTGAGGCCTTCATAGATTTTCTCCCGACAACGTTCCAATATTTGAAAGGCTGCGTGACCTTCATTAATGTGCCAGATCGTTGGATTAATACCCATGGCTCGCAGTGCCCGAATTCCACCGATACCCAGTACGATCTCCTGCTGGATTCGGGTTTTTTTACCACCACCATAGAGCTGATGGGTGATGCTGCGGTCTTCACTCTCGTTTAATTCAAGATCACTATCCAGTAAATAGAGGGTAATGTGTCCGGCCTTTGCCTCCCATACCTTGAGCATTACCTGGCGCTGGCTAATATCAACGCTCACACAGAGTTCTTCGCCATTTGGACCATGCGCAGGTTTGACGGGCAATTCATCAAAGTCAATATCATTGAACTGCGCCATCTGATTACCATCGCCATCGATGGTCTGGGTGAAATACCCCTGGCGATAAAGGAGACCGACAGCAATAAATGGTACACCCAGATCACTGGCAGCCTTGCAGTGATCCCCCGCCAGGATTCCCAGGCCACCGGAGTAAATGGGGAAACTTTCATGCAAGCCAAATTCAGCACAAAAGTAAGCAACCAGATCTTTTTCGGGGTCCAGGTGATTTTCAATATCCGGGCTGATGATTTTATTATGGTAAGTCCGGTATGCGGACATGACACGATTGTATTCTTCCATAAACAGGTTATCTTCAGCCGCTTCGTCTAAGACCGTCTGCGCGACACGACGTAAAAAAACCTTTGGATTGTGGTTACAGGCTTCCCATAATTCCGTATCAAGCCTGTAAAACAGCCCTCGTACACCACGATCCCAGCTATAGAGCAGGTCACCCGCCAGTGTGTCCAGACCGCTG
Source organism: Thioalkalispiraceae bacterium (assembly GCA_050118115.1). Classification (GTDB taxonomy): domain Bacteria; phylum Pseudomonadota; class Gammaproteobacteria; order UBA6429; family Thiohalophilaceae; genus SZUA-24. The sequence goes on along the minus strand of JASFLL010000264.1, from coordinate 735 downwards.
AGTTTTTCAGGGATTGTGGGTCGAATTTCGAGTTTGTAAATGGTTCCAGTCATATGCTGTGGTTTCATCCTTATCGGTCGATGCCATTTAAGTAATTACATCAGGCTGATTTTTTCCTGAAGTATTCTTTATTTCACCAAGTTTTTCAGCTATATCAAAAAAAACTGCCAGGCAGGCCTGGGTGTCCTGTTCAAGATTGCCGTCGGGGAGTTCATATTTTTCATAATAGATTCTGAGGGTAGCTCCTTCGGTACCGGTACCGGAAAGTCGAAATATAATTCGACTGCCATCGGTAAATATTACTCGTAGTCCCTGGTTCTCTGTAAAAGAATTGTCTACCGGGTCGCGATAACTGAAGTTATCAGTACGTGAGACACAATATTGTCCAAATGATTCTTTTTCCAGGGTGGGAAGCCGTTGTTCCAGTCTTTTGAATATAGTCTGTGCTTTTTCCATGTCTATATTCTCATAATCATGTCGACTATAGTAGTTCCGCCCAAAGGCATGCCAATGTTGTTTGACAATTTCCGCGACGGATTGTTTTCTGCGAGCGATAAGATTTAACCAGAACAGGACTGCCCATAGTCCGTCCTTTTCACGAATGTGATCTGAACCCGTACCAAAACTTTCTTCACCGCAGAGGGTGATGAGCCCCTGATCCAGCAAGTTGCCAAAATATTTCCAGCCGGTAGGGGTTTCATAGCAATCGATACCCAGGCTGTCAGCAACACGGTC